>JAUNJS010000585.1 GCA_030533125.1 Eubacteriales bacterium
TGTCTTTTCCGCTTTCAGTTTCCTGTCGGGTCATCACCTGGTATTCCCGGGTTCCGCGTTCCTGTTTTTCCTGATTTCGGATTTCAATACGGGAATTCACCACACATTCCCTGTATCCCGTTTTTCTGTCCGTGGACTGGACAGACTGCCCTACAGCCACTTCTTCTTTTTGAACCAGAGGATTCCGCCGACCAGGATCGACAGGCATACAAAAATGACCAGCGGGTAACTGTATTTCCAGTTCAGTTCCGGCATGTGGACGAAGTTCATCCCGTACCAGCCGACGATCAGCGTCAGCGGCATAAAGACCGCCGTAATGACGGTCAGGACGGTCATAATCCGGTTCATGCGGATGTCCAGCTGGGTCGAAAACAGCTCGCGCAGCTGAACGGAATAGTCCCGCAGGGATTTGACCTGGTCCAGCAGGCGCATTACGCGGTCCGTGAACAGACGGAAGTAGCGCAGGTTCTCCTCTTTGAAAAAGCCGTTCTCGTTTTCCTCCAGCTCCTGGCCGAAATCCAGCAGCTGTTCATAGTGGATGGACATCTCCATGAGGTAACTGCGCAGCTCATTGAGCCTCTCCGGAAACTGGTCCAGATCCCCCTTCAGGATCTGGTCCTCGATCCCGCTGAGTTCCTGTTCCGCAGCCACTAAAAGCCCGAGGTCCCGCTTGATCAGTATTTCCAGAAAATCATATAGAAAGCGCTCCAGGGAGGGCATTTTCCATCTTTTCGTCCTGCAAATGTTTCCGACTGTGATTTTGGCGAACTCCCCGTTTTCAATAAAAATGATCCCCTTTTCGTCCAGCGCGAACGCGAAGCGGTGCGGCGGTCCGCCCATTTCCGAGCGGCGGGGGACCAGAAAACTCCCCGTCAGCGAATCAAAGTTCACGATTGCCTTCGTTTCCAGTACTTCGGCGGGATCCATGTCTATATCAATGACCATATCAAAATGTTCCCGGCTCCGGTCCCAGGTCTGAAGGTCCAGAATCACCACGTACGGAGGATCTCCCGGTTTTCTGTTTATGATTTCATGCGCGCTGCACGGCGTGAGCGTATTTTTAATCTGGTAATACACGCTGGTACCTCCCGGCAGGGACGTGCTTCGCCCCGATTCCGGAAATCGCCGCGCCATCCCTCTTCTGCATAATTTTCCTTCAATATACAGTCATTATACAGAACGGACAGATGAAAGTAAATCTGAGAAAGAAACCGTATTTACTCCCGCTTCTGCTTCACAGTTCTGTTTCCCGTTCCCGCTTTTGTTTCCCGCTTCAGGGAATCATCTGTCCTCTTTCTTAAGGCTTCCCCGCAGCGGCGTGTCGGAAACCGGCATGCGGGCATACGCAGGGCGAAACATTAGGACCGAGCGTTAAAAATCGCTTGTGCGGAGTCCCGGCCAAGACACGCGGACAAATACAGGGCGAAGCATTAAGACCTGTCACTTAATAACTCAGGACCGGCATCCGCCGGCCGGCCGCGCGCCGCAAAGCGCCGGTTTTTGTACAGGCACACGCAAAAACATGGCAAATCCGGTATCCTGTGAACAGAATTATCTGCTATACTAAGGATTGCCACGCTGATACATGTTCCATCCGGCGCAGGCCCTTTCATCAACCTTTTATCAAGCTGTCATCAACCTGTCACCAAAACGAAGAGACAGGGAATCCTCCCCTGTCTTCCTGAGGTCTGCCATGAATTTTGTTTTTATTTCACCTAATTTTCCGACTGCTTACGAGCGCTTCTGCGCGGGGCTCCGCGAGAACGGAGTCAATGTTCTCGGGATCGGAGACGCTTCCTACGAGAGTCTGAGCGACATACTGAAAAACGCCCTGACCGAATACTACAAAGTCGACGATATGAGAAACTATGACCAGATGGTCCGCGCGATGGGATATTTCACCTGGCGTTACGGAAAGATCGACTGGGTCGAATCCAACAACGAATACTGGATGGAACTGGATGC
>JAUNJS010000207.1 GCA_030533125.1 Eubacteriales bacterium
CGGGCAGGAAAACTGAAGGCGGAGAGGCAGCGGAAACCGGGCCGGCGGACGTGAAGGCGGAAGGCGGCGGAAACCGAAGCGCCGGGCAGGAGAGCGCCGGCGGGCGGGAGTGAGAGCAGGAATGGAGGCAGGAATGGAACAGCTTTTTTACGGGATTGAGGACGCGGATGTGCAGGCTGTGACACAGGAGTATCCGGGGATCCACACACCGAAGGATTTGTACGACGCGCTCCTGGACGTATGGTGTCAGGAGACCTGCCCTCCCCGGATGCGCGAAAAATGGTGCCCGGAGAACCGGACGCTCGGGCAGTGCTCCATCACCTCGTTTCTCGCCCAGGATATTTTCGGCGGCAGGGTGTACGGAATGCTGCGGCCGGACGGGAACTATCACTGTTATAATGAGGTGGACGGACACGTATTTGACCTGACCAGCGAACAGTTCGCGGGCGAGACGCTCTGCTACGAGGGAAATCCGGAGCAGTTCCGGGAGGTGCATTTTGCGAAGGAGGAAAAACGCCTGCGCTATGAGCTGCTTCGCGAGCGTCTGCGTGATAAATGCGGCCCGCGCGCCGGGAAGACTGCGGAAAATGCGGAAACAGTGAAAACCGCAGAAACAGTGAAAACCGCGGAAACAGCGAGGATCGCGGGAACAGTCCGCCATTCCAGTGTGGACGGCCCGGGTGTCCGTTTCACCGTCTTTTTCCAGGGATGCCCCCACCACTGCCCCGGCTGTCAGAATCCGGACACCTGGGATCCGTCGGGGGGAGAGGAGACCGCCCTCGGAGACCTGATCGGGGAACTGCGCGCGACGCGTTACCTGGACGGGGTTACGCTGTCCGGAGGAGACCCTTTTCTGCAGCCGGACGCCCTGATCGCGGTCGCGCGGGCCGCCGGGGAAAAGGGGCTGTCGGTGTGGGCTTATACAGGCTGGACCTTTGAGGCGCTGTTTTCCGGAGCTGCCGGCGAACGCGCCGCGGACGCGCTGAACTACATTGATGTGCTGGTGGACGGTCCCTTTCAGGAGGCGCTTCTGTCAAAAGAGTGCCTGTACCGCGGCAGCAGCAACCAGCGCCTGATCGATGTGCCCGCGAGCCTGGAAGCCGGGCAGGCTGTTCTCCTTGCCGGAATGTGAGGGATATTCAATACATTCAAAAAAATCAACAGGATCAACGGAATCAACAGTGAAACAATAAAACGACAGGATCAAAAGAAATCAATAAAAACAACAGCAGAAGCATAAATCCACAGGATCGCCAGAAGCAACAGAATCAGCGGATCTACAGAGACCGAGAAGAGCCCGGGAGCAGCCTCCCGGGCTCTTGGTTTTTTTGATCTGCATTTTCAGGAAGGAAAACTTGTTTTTTTTGATCCGGATCTGCGGGAATCGGACTTTGCTTATGCCGATCTTCCCTTTCGGAATTTAAAGGTCGATCATGCGGTTGATGAGCGAGGAATATTTGTCATAAAACGCCTGCAGTTCTTCATGTCCGTAGCGGGAACATACCGGGGTCGTTTTCAGGTCGTCGAAGAATTCCCCCATTTTGCTGATCAGGTTGTTGTCGCGGATGGAATAGAAGAAGGGGCCGTTTTCGCAGTGGTACCTGTTCGGGTTTTTCAGGAAAGCTTTTTCGCGGTTGTTGAAGACGGACAGATACGCGAGCGGATTCTTCGTCTGGAATTTTTCGTCGTCGATCAGGTAAAAGACGATATTCGGATTCTTGCGCGTCACCTCCAGAACATTGAGAACGTGGCTTTTGCGCTGCTCCGGCGTCAGGCGGTGGACGACGTCCGTGAAAATAATTTCACCGGTTTCCATATAGCGGAGCAGAGCAGTCTTGAGGACAAAGAAATCGATGCTGCCGTGCTCGAAGATTTCCTCCCACGTCACCTGGAGACGGCGGACAAGCAGGGCAATGTGTTCGTTTTTGTATTTCTTGCGCGCCGTTTCCACCACGGATTCCCAGCAGTCTCTGGGAAGCAGGTATTCAAAGCCGCAGGCGAGAAGGATCTGAAAATGATCCCGGGAGTAAAAATCCGTCCGGTATCCCTTCCGGTGGAAATCAATGGGATCGCTGTCCCGGAGAAGCAGCCTGGACCGGTTGAAAAGCGGCAGAATTTTGCTGTACATATGGTGGACGGTCTGCGGGTCGGAGACGCTGAAAACAGACATGACGCGCCCGTCGCTGTCCAGGGAACAGATGGCGGCCATGCGGTCTTCGATCAGGATGGTATTTGCGCATTCGATCTTTTCGTTCGAGAAAAGCTCGAAAGAGACTCTGCAGTTGAGGCTTAAAAACGAATAGAGCTTGGGAAGGAGCGCAAAATGATCCCTGTAAAGCCGGTCTTCCTGGACGGCGATCTTCACATGGAAATCCATGTCGACAGGAAAAGTCAGCTCGGGAAGGACCTTGCTGAGAAACAGGCACAGATCCAGCGTGCAGAGGATCTGCAGCGGATTCTCCGGACTTGTCTGCGATGTGCGCAGGCACTCCGTAAACTCCTCCCGGAAAAAGCGGCGGATTTCATTTGTGTGTACCAGCGTGCGCGCGCCGATCGACACTTCATTACCGTTTTTTCCGTTCCGGGCGGCTGCCTCTTTTTTTCCGGAATCCTCATACGCATCCTGAAGCATGGTCTGAATAATTGCCTCCAGGGTTTCCCCTGTGGCCTGTACATCAAACTGCCTGTTGAACTCATCCAGATCACAGTGGAGAGAGATATCCTCGGCCAGAAGTCCGGAAAGTATGGAATTGATCTTTGGAACGGCTTTCGCGCTGGGCAGATATCCTTTGTTGCACCACTTACTGATATACGACACATCGTAGCCGACCGCTTCCGCGACCAGATACATTTTGACACTTGAAAAATCAATCAGATGTTTAAGGGTTTTTCCATAATCTGCCATACTCCTCCTCACTGAAAGACATATTATCCCGAAATGCCTTTCCGATTTTTAAAACAACTTGCTCCCAGAAAGTTCCCCCTAATGAACATCTACTGTGCAGCAAAGCTGCTTTCATTATATGAAAAACCACAAGACATCCGCAAGGTGTTTTGCCGTAAATTCAAACATTTTCGTTGTTGGAAAATAGACATTCAATTGAATTTGCTTGAATTCAACTGAAATTCAAGACTGTCCGGCCGGGCGCGGGAAATTTCATTTTCCGCCGGAGAGAGACGCGGGGGGAAAACGCGTCAGGGGGAAAAATTGAACGGCCGTGAAGAATGCAAAGGCGGAAAAGGAAGCATGAATTCCGGCCTGACTTCAAGTTGAATCAATCGCATGCAAGCTCATTCCTTTGTGTTTTCGCTGTCTCAAACCTAAAATTATATACAAAAAAAGGCGCATTCAAGAGCGCTTTTTGTGATTGTTTACAAATGGATCCAGATTGAAAATGGCTGCGGATTTCACCGCGGCGCGCGGTTTTGCATTTCTTGAAAAAGCGGGCGGGAGGACGCCCGGCAGCATTTCTTTATCTCTCTCCGGTACTTTTTAATTTTCATTTTAAGAAAGTGGTACATGTCCGCAGGCAGGGCGGGTCATGTTTCACCCATAAAGCGTTTCATCCATAAGACGCTTCATGTTTCACAACAGTGGTTCGTGTTTCAAAATCAAAGCACAAACAAAAGGAGGAGTTGTATGTCAAAGGTGAAGGTGATTACAGCAGAAGAAGCTGCAATGCTTGTCAAAGACGGCGACACAGTCGTGTGCGCCGGCTTCATTGCCAGCAACATCCCGGAAGCTCTGGAGATCGGAGTGGAGGAACGGTTTGCGAAGACAGGAAGCCCGAAGGACCTGACCGTGGTTTATGTCGCGGGCACAGGGAACCAGGACGGTTCTTCGATCGACCATTTCGCGCATGAAGGCCTGGTCAAGAAGGTCATCGGCGGTCACTACAACATGATTCCCAATATGGGAAAGCTTCTTAGTGAAAACAAGATTGAAGGCTGGAACATTCCGCAGGGCGCGCTTGCGTCCATGATGCGTGACAGCGCGGCGCACCGCATCGGCACGATCACCAGCGTCGGCATCGGCACGTTCGCGGATCCCCGCAACGGAGGCGGCCGTCTGAGTGAGAAGACAAAAGACGACATCTGCAAGGTCATTGAGCTCGAGGGTGAGGAGCAGCTGTTCTATCCCCGCCTCCCCATGGACGTCGCGTTTATCCGCGGCACCTATGCGGATGAGCAGGGCAATGTGACTATGGAGAAGGAGGTCGCTCCTCTGGACGGAACCGCGCAGGCCATGGCCGTCCACAACAACGGCGGCACCGTCATCGTCCAGGTCGAGAAGGTCGTTCAGGCGGGCCAGCTGGATCCGAAGCTCGTCAAGGTCCCCGGAATCTATGTCGACTATGTCGTCGTGGTCCCCGCGGATGATCCCAGACAGCTCCAGAGCCTGCACTGCGCGTACAATCCCGCGTATGCCGGCAACGGCAGGGAACCCGTGGATGCCCTGGAGCCGAAGGTGCTCGATGCCAAGAAGATCATCGGCAGACGCGCCGCAATGGAACTGAAGAAGAACTGTGCTGTCAACCTCGGCATCGGCGTTCCGGAGTGGGTCTCCGCGGTTGCGGCGGAAGAAGGCGTCGCGGACGAGATGACCCTGACCGTCGAGTGCGGCCCGATCGGCGGCATCCCCGGCGGCGGTCTCCGCTTCGGCGCTTCCCTCAACGCGCAGGCATATGTGGATGAAGCTTATCAGTTTGATTTCTATGACGGCGGCGGTCTGGATATCTGCTACCTCGGCCTCGCGGAGGCTGATGAAGTCGGCAACGTCAATGTCTCCCGTCTTGGAAAGAGGATCACCGGCAGCGGCGGCTTCACGGATATCGCCAGCAATTCCAAGAAAGCTATTTTCTGCGGCACGATGACCAACGGCGTCAAGATCAAGACCGGCGACGGTAAGCTTACCATCACGCAGGAAGGAAAGCTTCACAAATTTGTCAAGAAGGTCAATGAGATCACCTTCTCCGGTCCCGTGGCCGCGAAGAAGGGCAGAATCGTCAAATACGTCACGGAGCGCGCAGTCTTCGAGCTGAAGGAAGACGGCATGCACCTGATCGAGATCGCGCCCGGCGTGGATCTCAAGACACAGGTTCTCGACCAGATCGATTTCAAGCCGATCATCGATGAGGGCTTCCCGAAGCTGATGGATGAGAGAATCTTCAAGGACGAGCCCATGGGCCTCGTTGTCGAGGACTGAAAACAGTTTTCGGCGTTTACCCCCGGAAGCTGACCTTCTCATTTCCGGACAGGCGGATCGATGATCTGTCGACCGCCGGCCAATAAGCGATTGACAAGCGCTCAAGTGTCTTGTTCATTTACTCTCCAACACTCTTTTCTGTATGCGGGGCCGTTTACGGCCCTGCGGGTACCCGGTCCGATAACTGCTGCCGGCTCCTGCAGGTGCCGGCAGTGCCGGGGAGCCCGTCAGTCCCGCCCCCGACAGGGCGGCTGCGCGCAGCCTGACAGGCACAGAAGGGCGTGTAAAAGGGTGTGTATATCAGAAATAACGGCGGAAAAAACCGGCGTTACAGACGATAAGAAAAGAACGGACAAGTAAAGAAGAAAGGAGAAGAGGCACTGTTTTCAGGGGAAACCATATAGCAGCAATACGAATTCAAGAAGGAGTATGGATTTATGTATGCAATTATAGCATTTATTCCGATCATCGTGACGGTTATCGTCATGGCTGGCCTGAACTGGCCTGCCAAGCGTGCCCTTCCGCTGGCATGGGCGATCACCTTCATCATCTGTGTAACCGTATGGAAGATGCCTTTCATCACGGTTCTTGCGCACACTATCAGTGGTATGCTCACCTCCCTGGATACGATCTGCGTCATCCTGGGCGCCATCCTGATCATGAACACTATGAAGCAGTCCGGCGCGATGAATACGATCAACCAGATGTTCACGCAGATCAGTGATGACCCCCGTGTCCAGATGGTCATCATCGGCTTTATGTTCGGCGCTTTCATCGAGGGTGCTGCAGGCTTTGGTACTCCCGCAGCCCTGGCGGCTCCGCTGCTGATCAGCGTCGGCTTCCCGCCTCTGT
>JAUNJS010000024.1:0-6211 GCA_030533125.1 Eubacteriales bacterium
GCGGAATAGTGGTAGACCGCGTCCGTCAGGATCTCCTCCTCCGCCACCTGGGTATGATTGATCTCGGTGACGATCTCCAGCAGTCCGTCCGCATCCTCCCCGTGATCCGGCAGCAAAATAACCTCATGAACGGAACTCGGAAGGATGAAAAAATCTCCTCCGAGATGTCCGGAGATCTCCTGCAGGATATTCGGGTACAGGAGTACGGACGCCCCGTACAGCGCGGACGCATTTGTGAGAAGGTACAGTTCCCCTTCTCCAGCCGGCCGGATCACTTCGAGAACATCCGAGAGAGGCCGGAAGACGGGAGGAAGCATCACGGGACAGTTTTCCATTGCATCGGCATACAGCTCCTCTACTGTTTTCCGCCATCTTTTTATGTCTGAATCTCGAATGATGATCATTCCGTTTCCAAAGGCTGGATCCTCCAGGAGATAAAAAAAGATCGCTGAAAGATCCTCCAGATCGAGATGGGGCACGTCTTCGAGGAAGGCCCGGTTCCGCGTTGTGCCGATCAGCTTGATTCCCAGGCGTCCCGGCACGTGATCATACTTCTGGAAAAAATCTTCCGGGAACCTGACCTCCGGTGTCTTGTGCTTGCAGTAGCGCAGGATACTCTCGGCAGATTCCGCGACAGCCTCCCCGTGCAGGTAATGGTCATAGTACGG
The DNA here is from genome assembly GCA_030533125.1 of Eubacteriales bacterium. Taxonomy (GTDB): domain Bacteria; phylum Bacillota; class Clostridia; order Lachnospirales; family Lachnospiraceae; genus CAG-791. The sequence goes on from JAUNJS010000024.1 coordinate 669, forward strand.
ATCCAGATAGATCGTCGGCGCGATCTGCGCCTCGTCATAGCGCACCGTGCACGCGTTCCTGTACACTCCGTTGTTTTTTCTCACCTGCCGGAATGTGATATCCACATTCTCTCCCTTTCTCCGCTCCAGCTCTCCACGCAGAAGCGCAAAATACTCCTTTTCCCGCAAATACATGGGTTCTTTGTATGCGGATTTGGTTTCATTGTTCTTTTCGCTCACTGTTCTCTCCTTCTCTCTGTCTATGTCTATGTCTGTTTTCAGATCTCTGTCCTTTTTCAGAACCAGGTCTGACTTCGGATCCATGCCTGTTTTGCTTGTTTTCATGCCTCTGTCAGTTTTAGACCTCTGTCTGTTTTCAGATCCTTGCCTGCTTCCGGGCCTCTGCCTGTTTTCAGGAAACCGCATATAGTCAGCTGCTGTCCGGGAGGGCAGAGACGCCCCCGCAAAAAACAGGGCCGCCGTCCCGCAGGACAAAAAAAAGACAATGAGTAACGATGTACTCATTGCCTTTTCGTCTGATTTCTTTGCCGTTATGTCCAAAACGGCCGGCTTGCTGCAACGCGGTCCGTCGCCGCGTAAGCGGCACTCTGTTTATGCTCTGGACAGATATTCACCGGATCTGGTATCGATTTTGATCTTGTCGCCGATGTTGCAGAACAGCGGGACGCTGACCTGCGCACCGGTCTCGACGATCGCGGGCTTTGTTGCGCCCGTTGCGGTGTTGCCCTTGAAACCGGGCTCTGTCTCGGTGATTTCCAGCTCCACGAACATCGGAGGCTCGATCGCGAACGGGATGTTGTTGTAGGAATTGACTTTGATCAGATCATTCTCCTTGACGAACTTCATGTTGTCGCCGACAATGTCTCTTCCGAGGGAGATCTGGTCGAATGTCTCCGTATCCATGAACGCGTACAGCTCGCCATCCTGATACAGATACTGGTATTCCTTGCGGTCGATCCTGGCCTGCGGGAATTTCTCAGTAGGCCGGAAAGTTGTCTCCGTAACACCGCCGTTAATAATATCTTTCAGCTTTGTTCTGACGAACGCTGCGCCTTTGCCGGGTTTCACGTGCTGGAACTCAACGATCTCGAGAACGCTTCCGTCTTTCTCAATCGTAATACCATTCCTGAAATCACTTGCAGAAATCATATAAAGTACCTCCTGAATTATTCGCGTCAATATGCATTTTATTCTATAACAGCGGAGAAACTTTTTCAACCATTTTCCTGCGGACAAATAAACCATTTTCCGGCGGCATTTTCCCGCAGCATCTCTGTGTTGTTTTCCCGCTGCTTTTCTCCGCTGATGTGCTGCGATGCTTTCCTGCGGTTTTCGTCCCTGATGTGCCGCGCTGTTCTCCGCGGCTTTCCTCCACCGATCCGCCACCGATCCGCCGCGCTGTTTCCCGCGGCTTTTCTCCGCTGATGTGCCGCGCCGGTTATCCGTGCTGTTTTTCCTCCAGGATCTCCCTGTAAATCCTGTCCGTCTGCGTCTTTCCGAACGTCTCGCCGGTAAAATCCTCCGCCGCCAGGACAGCCTGGGCGACCAGCATGTAAAGTCCGTTTTCCGCCGGAATGCCGCGGGCCGCGGCCTCGCGCATAAGGCGCGTCTCGAGCGGGTTGTAAATGACGTCAATGACGCCCTCCAGGTTCGGGAAGCGCCCCGGGTCGACTGCAATTCCGTCGATGTCGGGATACATACCGGCGGGCGTAGTGTTGATCAGGATTCCGGCATCCGTCAGTTTTTCATAGGCATCTTCATACAGCATGGCGCCTTCCCGGCCGGTGCGGCTGAGTCTGTAGACAGCGGCTGCGCCCATGGACTGCGCGACCGCCGCGGCAGTGCGGCTGGTGCCGCCTGTTCCCGCGATGAGGACGGTTCTGCCCTCCAGTTCCAGATCCATCCGGCGGATCAGGGCTTCCAGCCCCCCGAAATCCGTGTTATCCCCGAAGAGTTTCCCGTCCCGGTTGACGATCGTATTCACGGCACCGATGGCTTCCGCCCGGGGGCTGCACGCATCGAGGTACGGAATCACCGTCTGCTTGTAGGGAATCGTCACATTCACACCGGCAAACGCCTTCTCCCGCAGAAACACATCCAGCTCCTCCGGCGTCAGTTCGATCAGTTCATAGGTATATCTGCCCAGCTTCTCATGGATTTCTTTTGAAAAACTGTGTCCGAGCTTTTTCCCAAGCAGTCCATAGCGCATGTCTTCTCTCCATTCTTTCCTTGTACGTCCGGCTGTTCCGCGCAATATTATGCCTCTGCTGTTCCGCGCAATATTATGCCTCTGCTGCCCGCGCACCGCGCGCGGGATTGCCCCGCGCCTGTGCACATTGTTATGCCTCTGCTGCCTGCATATTGTGCGCGCAGGGTTTGTCCCTCAAAGCTTCCTTGAGTCCTTTCAAAGAAAAAGAATCATTTCAGAGAAAAACTGCGCACCGCGCGCGCAGCGCAGGATCTGGCCCCGCTGCGCAGCGTCCCCGCATCCGTCACAGCAGGTCAGCGATCTCATAGACCAGCCGCTCGCTCTTTTCCCACCCGAGGCAGGGGTCGGTGATGGATTTTCCGTAACAGCCGTCGCCGATCTTCTGGTTTCCGTCTTCAATATAGCTTTCGACCATGAAGCCCTTCACCAGAGAGGCGATCCGGGCGCTGTATCTGCAGTTCGCCAGGACCTCCTTGATGATCCGGGGCTGCTGGAAAGGATCTTTGCCGGAATTCTCGTGGTTCGCGTCGATAATCACTGCAGGATTTTTGAGTTCCGGCCTGGCTGCGTAGGCGTCGCAGAGGCGGATGATGTCTTCATAATGGTAGTTCGGAAGATGATCCCCCTTGCTGTTGGTGTAGCCGCGCAGAATCGCATGCGCGAACGGGTTTCCCTGCGAGGTCGCCTCCCAACCCCTGTAGATAAAGGTATGGCTGTTCTGCGCCGCGTGGATGGAATTCATCATGACGCTGTAGTCGCCGCTCGTGGGGTTTTTCATCCCTGTGGGCACGTCGCTCCCGCTCGCGGTCAGTCTGTGCTGCTGGTCTTCGACGGAGCGCGCGCCGACTGCCTGATAAGACAGAAGGTCATCAATGTATTTGTAATTTTCAGGGTAGAGCATCTCGTCCGCGGTGCTCATTCCCGTCTCCTGAATCACCTTCATGTGGAGCTTTCTGGTCGCGATAATCCCCTTGAACATATCGGGCATCGCGTCCGGATCCGGCTGGTGCAGAAGGCCCTTATAGCCGTCCCCGGTCGTCCTGGGCTTGTTCGTATAGACGCGCGGCACGATCACGATCTTGTCCTTCACTTTCTCCTGGACACGCGCGAGCCTGACCATATAGTCGAGCACGCTCTTCTCATTGTCGGCCGAACACGGTCCGATGACCAGAAGGATCTGATCGCTTTTCCCGGTAAAAATACGCCGGATGAGCACGTCCCGTTCTTCTTTGATCCGACTGATCTCCCCGGTGATCGGATACATCTCCTTTACTTCCATGGGTATGGCCAGTTTCCGCTTGAAATCCATATTCATAATTAAATCTCCCCTGAATTAAGAATTTCCCGAATTATGTTTTTCTGTTTGTTGAATCCGGATTCTCTGCCTTATGCGAAAGTCCGCATAATCAGTTTAATGTGTGCTGCGCGATCAAAAAAGATCAGATCGCGGTACGGTTCACTTTATGAAATAAGAATGCCGCTCTGTCGACAGACGCATCTTTTCCCGGAGCCCTTCGCGGTCTCCGTCGGACAGCATCTGACGGAACTGGGACAGTTCGGAAATAAAACTGTCCAGGTGCCTGACGAGGTATTCTTTGTTGAGCAGGAACAGCTCCGACCACATCTCGTCGTTGATGCTGGCAATCCTGGTGAGGTCGCGGAAGGAATCGCCGGTGTAGTCGACCAGGTGCGTGTTGTCGTTACAGGTCATCAGGCTGACGGCGATGACATGTGTCAGCTGCGACACAAAGCCGATCATCTCGTCATGTTCCTCCGGTGTGAGCACGGAAATCTTGCGGAATCCGAGGATCTTGCCCAGGCACTTGCACCATTCGAGGCCTTCCTGTGTGTTTTTCTCCGTCGGAGCGACGATGAAGTTTGCGCCACGGAAAATCCCGTCGTCGGCGTTTTCGACGCCGTAGACTTCACGGCCCGCCATCGGGTGCGAAGGGACATACTCCACATCCTCGCGGAGCGCGTTCTGGACCTCGTAGACGACACAGCTTTTGACACCGGTCACATCCGTGATCAGAAGGCCGTATTTAAAGAGGTGCTTCTGCTCCTCGATCCAGCTGAGGAGAATCTCCGGATAGAGCGCAAAAATCATGACATCCGCTTTCCGGATGGCTGTCTCGTCGGGATACGCGTAGCCCCTGTCGATGATGCCGTGCGCCACCGCGTAATCGATGGAGGACTGCTTTTTGTCGATCGCCTCGACGTGGAATCCCAGACGAGACAGCCCCTTCGCGTAGCTTCCGCCCATCAGGCCGAGCCCGACGATCAAAATGTTTTTGTTGCTGATCCAGTTCATCATAATTATCTCTCCTGTGCTTCTCCTGTGCCTTCAGTGACCTGATTTACATCTATTCCCAGCTTCCTGATTCTTTCAAAAAAATCCGGAAGGCTTTTTTTCACGGCCTCCGCCCCGCGGATCGAGCCGCCCGTCTTCGTGAGCAGGACGGCGAGCGCCATGACGATCCGGTGGTCGTTGTGCCCGTCCAGGATCTCCCGCGGTCTCCGCAGGCCCGGAAAGACGCTGATCTCATTTTCCGAAACATCCACCCGGACGCCCAACTTCGAGAGTTCCTCCCGCATGGCTTCCCCCCGGTCGCTCTCCTTGATCCTCAGCCTGCGCGTGCCGGTAAAGACGGCACCTTCAAAGAGCGCGGCGGCGGCCATCAGGACGGGTCCCAGATCCGGGCAGTCGGAGAGGTCAATCCGCGCGGATCCGGCCCTGATCTGCTCGAAGGCCTGTCTGTATACCCGATCCCCCTGAAGGCTGTCCTTCCGCAGTCCCTCTACGCGGACATCTCCGCCTGTAAGATTCAGAGCCTCGAAAAAAGCGGCGTTGGAATAATCGCCCTCCACGGCGGTATCGACCGGACTGTAGACCTGATTTCCAGGGATTTGGATCGTGAGCGGATCCCGCCATGCTGTACGGACTCCCGCCTCCCGCAGCGCCTGCATGGTCATCTCGATATAGGGCCGGCTCTCCACAGGAGGCGTCAGCGCGATCTCACTGTCTTTCTCGAGGAGCGGAAGCGCAAACAGCAGGCCGCTGATAAACTGACTGCTGATATCGCCCGGCACCTGATACCGTCCGGCCGCAAGTCTTCCCTCCACCGTCAGGGAAGCCTCCCGCTGATCGAAGAGAAGGTCCTGCTCCCTGCAGATCTCCCGGTAGACGGAAAGCGGTCTGGTGAAAAGTTTCCCGCTTCCCGTCAGTTGAATCCTCCGCCCCGGCAACAGGCAGAAGGGAATGAGGAACCGCAGCGTGCTCCCGCTCTCCCTGCAGCGGAGGACCACAGCGGAATCCGCCTGCCTTAGCAGGTTT
>JAUNJS010000024.1:6311-17114 GCA_030533125.1 Eubacteriales bacterium
CAGCGGAATCCGCCTGCCTTAGCAGGTTTTGCGGGTCTGTCCCGCGGATTACTGCGGTTCTGTCCTCAAATTGTATTTCGGCCCCCAGCGCCCGCAGGCAGTCCATGGTGGCCAGAATATCTTCGGACGCGTCCAGATTCCGGATCGTGCTGATCCCCTTCGCCAGCCCCGCGCAGAAGATCATCCTGTGCGCCATGCTCTTGGACGGCGGTGCCGTCATCGTTCCTTCCGCCCTGGAAGGTCTGATCGTCGCAATCATCTGTTTCTTTTTCCTCTTCTCCTCAACCCTGTAATGAATTTACAGGCAGTCAGCACTCTTCCCCTGCGGCCATTTTATATGGTCACCATCCTGACCTTCGGTTTGAGCGCTTCCCTGTCGGCGCGCCGCATCGTAAAAGCTCCGATCCGGTCCGTCTCGATGATCGTGATCTGTCCCTCAGAAGCCTTTTTATCATGCATCATGGCATCGAGGACGCGCTCCGGATCCAGCCGGCAGCTCGTGGGAAGATGCAGTTTTTCCAAAACAGGCAGAAGTCTCTGCCGGATCCCGTCGGCACACATCGGGAGCATACCGATCGCCACGCATTCCCCGTGGTACAAGGAGCCGTCCAGGCACAGGCTCTCGATCCCGTGGCCGATGGTGTGCCCGAAATTCAGCGCTTTGCGCAGCCCCTGTTCCTTTTCATCCTGTTCGACGACCGCGATTTTGATCCGGAGGGCCTTTTCGATGATCGTTTCGATATGGTCCGGATCATGCAGCGGATCTCCGTCCTCAAAGATCCGGAACAGCTCCTCATCAAAAGTGACCGACATTTTGAGGGCTTCGGCGAGCCCCGCGGACACATGGCGGACCGGCAGGGTCTTCAGGACGTCCACATCGATCAGCACCCTTTTCGGCTGGTAGAAGGTGCCGACCACGTTTTTGATCTCTCCGAGGTTCACCGCTGTTTTTCCGCCCACGGAGGAATCCACCTGGGACAGGACAGTCGTCGGGATATTGTAAAAGTCGATCCCGCGCATATAGCAGGACGCCGCAAATCCGGCCATGTCCCCGCAGATCCCGCCGCCCACGGCCGCCACGCAGTCCTTTCTGGAAAAATGATGCTCCAGCATCGCGCGCAGAAGCGTCTCGTAAACCGCAAGGTTTTTGTTTTCCTCGCCCTGCGGGATCCGGCAGATGACCGGCTCCCTGCAGGCCGCCGCCAGCAGCTCCGCATAGGCTTCCGGAACCCCGCTGTCGGTGACGATCAGGACCTTTCTCTGCAGATCCAGATATTCCCCGGCTTTTTTCAGACTGCCCCGCTCTATGACGATGTCATAGCTTTTTTCTCCAAGATTCACATGTAAAGTCATTTTTCCCGCTCTCCCGCACATGCTGTCATCCATCCTCCCGTGCTCTTCAGCCGGGGTTATACGCGTAATAAAAACCCGCTTTATTGCAGCCGCCAGCCCGCTGTTTTATACATGTCGTTTCTCCGCCTCAGGCCTGCAGGCTCCGTTTCTTTTTTGTTCTCTTAGTGGCGCTGTTCAATATGTGTTGTTTCTCCGCCTCAGGCCTCTTTGAGAGGATCTTCCGCAAATACATACTGGCCGACGATCTTGAGCATGTCGCAGTGGTCGCGCAGCTCGCGGATCATGTCGCGTCCCTTCTGTGTCTCGGGGCTTCCCTCGGCCTCCACGTAAAAATAGTATTTCCAGGAAGTCGTCTTGATGGGCCTGGAGCGCAGCACGCGCATGTTGAAACCGTGTTTCCCGATGACCTGGAGGGTCTGCGCGAGGGCACCCGCCACGTTGTTGACCCGGAAGAGCATGATGAATGTGCTCCCCTCCCGCTCGGAGATTCCCCTGTTTTCAGTCCTTGCAAAAACGGCGAACCGCGTAGTGTTGTCCTTGCTTTCGTTAATGTCGTGATCCAGAATCTGCAGGCCGTACAGCTTCGCTGTCTCCTCGCCCGCGATCGCCGCGACGGAGGGATCCGCCATTGCGGCGACACGCCTCGCGGCAACTGCTGTATTTTCTTCACTCTGTTCCAGGAAACGGTGCTGCATGATATAGGGGCGGCACTGGCTGAGAGCCTGCGGGTGGCTGATCACGGTCCGGATGTCCTCCGGTTTCGCGCCGGGGACGCCCAGGAGGTTGTGCACAACGGACAGATTATAGACGCCGTTGACGTACAGGCTCCCGTGGAACATCAGATCCAGCACCTGTCCGACCTCCCCGGCATAGCTGTTCTCGATCGGGAGAACCGCGTAATCGCACTCGCCCTCCACCACGGACAGATACGCCGCGTCAAAAGAGGAAAACGCCGTCGGCTGCCCCTGTGGAAAAATTCTTCTGGCCGCCACGTGGGCAAACGCGCCTTCTACGCCGCAGTAGGCCACCCGGGCGCCTGCAATCAGCCGCTCCTGATACTGCTTCGCGACATCCATTGTGTCCTGCATGAATCTGAGATAATACTGCCGCAGCACATCGTCCCCGATATAGGCCGAATTGCGCTCCAGAACTCTTTTCTCCTGCTCTATGTCGCGGATCGGAATTCCCCTCTCCTTTTTATAGGCCGCGATCTCGCGCACCGCCGCCATCCGCTTTTCAAAGAGCGCCGCCATCTGTCTGTCGGCCTCCTGAATGATCTTTCTCGCGTCCTGAAGATCCATCATTTTTCTATATTCCTCCCTGTCACAGGTCCCGTGATTCTCCGTTCTCCTTTAGGACAAATGCATTCCTGACGGCGGCTCTGCCGCCCTCTGCCCTCCCGCGATTCTCCGTTCTCCTTTAGGACAAATGCATTCCTGACGGCTGCTCTGCCGCCCTCTGCCCTCCCGCGATTCTCCGTTTCCGCCCGGCGAAGGATTCTTTGCGGCAGCCCCGCGACAAAAAAGAAAGCCATCCGGACCTGTGATCCGAACGGCCTCCTCTGTCATCTTCTGATTCCCAATTCAACACAGGAAATCCTGCAGCTGTCATCTATCTGCCCGCATCACAAATCACTTTTACTTTTATAGGAAAGTAAAAGTAATAATAACGCTCTGCGAACGCGGACATACAAACTGCTGACATGGTTCCCGATTTCCTTCCTGTTCTCCCTATTATTTATTCCTATTATCCCCGTTATCCCCGGGATTTCTTCATGGAACCTGTGAACGGATTCCTTCCGCAGGCCCGGTTTATAAACAAAACGTGCGGATCCGGTTCATGGATTCATTTTCCGAATCCCTGCATCCTGCTCATCTCATCGAGGACAAATTGATATCGATAAATAAAATATCATTATTTGCGGTTCATTTCAAGTCGGCAGTTTATTATGCCGCCCAAAATTGTACTAAAAAAGATACATTTATTCCATCACCTGATATCAGCCCGCTGCACGAATCCTCGTCAGATCCCCGTCAGATTCATTCTCATGGCTCATTCTCATGATAAAACGTCGTTGACAGAAACAGTTTCTTTCAACTATGATTTGTCCCGGATACTCTGTTTTCAAAGAAACATCTGTACTGCAGACTCTCCGGCATACCCGTTTTAGGTACACGATTATGAAAGCCGAAACTGGCACAGCCATAAACATCAAAAGAAAAATATAAAAATATAAAAGGATGGTTTTTCATGCACAACGCAAACTCTTCCTCCGACGATCAGCTTCACGGACACTGCAGGCACATCCGGGATTACGGGATATTCGATGAGAATATCTTTCTCATCGGCTTTATGGGAACCGGCAAAACCACCGTGTCGGAGTATCTGAAAACACTTCTGGGAATGGATGTCGTCGAGATGGATGAAGCCATTGCCCGTCAGGAGGGCTTGGGCATCCCGGACATTTTCGCGATCCGCGGAGAGGATTATTTCCGGAATGCCGAAACCTGCCTTCTCAAGCAGATGCAGAACCGCAAGGGTTTTGTCGTTTCCTGTGGCGGCGGCGTGCCGATGCGGGATGAAAATGTCCGGGAAATGAAAAAAAGCGGCCGCATCATCCTGCTGACCGCCGCGCCGGAGACAATATTTGAGCGCGTCAGGGACAGCCATGACCGTCCGCTTCTTGAAAATAATAAAACCCCCGAATATATTGAAACACTCATGGAAAAGCGCCGGCCGAAATATGAAGCCGCGGCGGATCTCATCATTCACACGGATCATAAAAGCATCCCTGACATCTGCGATGAGATCATCGACGGGATCCTCTCGATGAACTCCGGCAGTGATCTTCACAGATGATTTTCCGGGGAGGCAGGGGGAATCCCCCTGTCTCCCCTGTTTCGGAAGTCTCCTCATCGGAAAACTTCTCCCCGGAAGATTATATCAATAGGTTCCTCTTCAGAAGACCCGCTGCGGCGAGCGCTGTCAGTACTATGCCAAACAAGCGGAAGATCTCTCTTCCCGGCCCACCGGTGGCTGGAAGCTGATATCCGGCGGAATTAGAGATCTTCAGTGTATATACCTTTGTATTCTCATCGAAGGATTTGCCGCTTCCGTCACTGGAAATGTTTGTTCCCTCCTCATAGTTCACATCACCTGCCGCGACCGTAATGACAACGGCATTTTCCTTCCGGATATACCCGTCGGGCGCATGCGTCTCCACCAGATGATATGTGCCGGTCTGCAGTTCGAACACCGCATTCATCTCGCTATCCCGAAGCATTCCGTCCGCTCCTGACACAAGCCCTGTATAAAGGGGCGGTGTCTGACTTACGGGCTGTCCATTCTCTTCGGTGACCGCGTAAAGGTCAAACAGCGCGCCTTCCAGCGCGGAATCCGGTCCGCCGGCGATGTCCACTTTTTTGAAGCTGACCTTCTTCCGCCGCGAATTCAGGATTGTCAGGACATAGGGAATACTCCCGTCAGCCGACGGTTCTCCCGTCAGAGTAACACCCTCCGGATGCGGGCCCGATGTGATCGCGCCGGTCGGACTGACCGTAAAATAAATGTACCCGGAAAGAACCTCATATCCTTCAATCGTCATTTTTTCCCGCAGCTGGTAAACTCCTGCAGGCAGGGTATTGTCCAGCTTCGGTATCGCGCCGTCTTCGTCCGTCACCAGAGCCTCAAATCCCGGCATCGGGTTAATATCAAAATCTGTAACGCCGTCGACAGTAAACTGTTTATGGAGCGCGAATTTTACTCCCTCCATGGGGTCTCCTGTGTCTCCGTCTTTTTTGACGGCCAGGAAGGTATAGGGGCGGTTTTTTATGGCCAGTGACGCGGGATCGTCTGCCTGTGCCTGTGTCAGGACATACCATTCATCTCCAACGCCGCTGACGCTTACCACTCCGTTCGACAGAGAGATCGTCATCTCTTCTTCCAGTCCGTGATACCCCCGGGGCGTCTTCGTTTCCGACAGGGTATACAGCTCATTTTCCCGCAGACAGGCTTCCGTAATATACCCGTCCGCATCGGAGGTAAAGGGACCGATGCGATTGCCGGCGCTGTCCTCCAGGGTAAACTCCGCGCCTTCCAGCACATGTCCGCTCCAATCCTGCTTTCTCAGCACGATTCCGGGGCGGCTGTTCGTCACGATGTCCACACGTACATTGGATTCCGCTGTAACGGATCCCTTTTCATAATGTACCGTATAGGTAAAGGGTGCATCTGAAGAGGTTTCTTCTCCCTTCTGTCTTCCATGAAGCGGAATCTCCCCTCCCTCAGAGAGCGGTGTAATTATCGTTGTATCTGAAGTCGTGACGACCCCCTCACTGTCTGCCGTGAAATCTCCCGTCAACGTGACCTCCCGGATCTCATACCGTTCAAACGGGACGTTTACCGGCAATGGCAGAAAATACCAATAAATCGAAGACTGCCTGTATGCAAGCTGCCGTATAGATCCGGACACAAGCTGCAGGCTGTTTTCATCCGTTCCCGTAAACACCGCGAAATATACCGGATCGCGCTCTTCCATATAGTCCGCGTCCGTCCAGACTTTTTTGACACGCAGCCCCCATCCTTTCAGGTTGCAGACATCCACATGCGGGTTCTTATTGACCGTAATGATTCCGGATACAGGTTCCTGAGAATCAATCCCCGCGGATTCCTGCCCTTCAGATCCCGGTCCACCGGTTCCTTCTCCTCCGGTTTCCTGTCCCGGCACATAATCCTCATACCCTGTATATTTCTGCAAAGAATAACCGTCCGGGATCTCGTTTTTCCGTTCTTCCACCTTATAGCGCGTCCCTGCCAGAACCTCCCGGATCTCCACAGTATAGCCCACCGGGATCTTTGAGATTGCGCCGTTCATCGACGTCGTGAAAGTGACGGCATTTTTCTCATCGGCGGTAAGGTCGTCATACTCCGTCTTTCCGACAGATACCATTCTCTGGCTGTCCGCGTCCCATCGGCAGTAGTTTCCCTCCGGATCCTTCACATGATAATTATGCATACCGGCCGGCGGCAGTTCTTCATCGAATTCCGTTCCCAGATACAGGCGGAAATTGAACGTCGCGGAATCCTGCTCTGCGGTAATCTCTGTTTCCCCGTCCTCACGAAACAGCTTCTTGGTGACAGTCAGCGTCCTCCTGGCCCCAGGCTCCACGGCGTTCTCGTACGCGACGCGGGCACGGTTTCCGGTGGAATCCCAGGAAATCCCGTAGTCCTTCCGGTTCCCGGAACCATTTGCCGCAGACTCCCCGACATTGTCACCGTTCACCGTCACGCCGCTGTAAATATCTGTATTGACGCCGCACTCCACGATCCTGTACGAAGTCGTCCCTTCCGGGAAATTTACCTCGGCAGTCTCTCCGGGTTTCAGCAGGAACACGTTCTGATAATAAATGCCGTCAACCGACAGCGTTTCCTTAAAGGTGACAGGAACGATCGTATCTTTGTAGAGGACAGTCCTGTTCTGCGCTCCCTGGGTCAGCAGATATTCCTCCGCGTCCTCTTCATCGCTCATCCTGTACCAGATCTGATACGGAAACTCCGCCAGGATGGTCTCCGTCGCGTCCACGTTCACAAGTTCCTTGCTCAAAAGGACGGTTCCCGGCTTGATCGAGGCGAGGTTGAAGCGCATATGCAGATTGGCCGCCCCCGCGCCGCGCTCCATATAGAAGATCCGCATGGTGTGCGTCGTATTTTCCTTGAAGACAGTACTGCCCTCCTCGAAATACTGACTCAGATACGCATGCACGTCCTGTTCTTCCGCTTCAGGATTCCGGCTTCTGTAGTTTGCTTCGAAAAGCTCTCTGAGCGTCGTATCAGTTCCGTTGACAGTCACTTCCCCGGTGCTGTAATTGACCGACCCCGGAAGGGCACTGTGGATGCCGCCCAGGTCGATGATCAGTTCGCCGTCCACATAGAGCCAGAAATCGTCGTCACCTGTAAATTCATAAATGATATCATGCCCCCAGGCATCCTTCCCGTCCGGCGTCTGGATAAAACTCGCCTCGAGTTCCATGGCATAATAATAGTCCACGTTCTTGATCAGATACAGCTGTTCATATTTACGGGGATCTCCATCGGGCAGGAGCTCCGCAGTGGCAGAGTACAGGTTCCTCCCGTTGACGGAAGCGAAAACGCCCGGTTCTATATCGTTAAACGGAAAAAACTGCCCGTGCTTGAGGGTAATTCTGTTGGGATCGCTCGTATCATAGGAACCCAGCTCCCTGTAAACAAGAAAATCTCTGACCCCGTCATCGTCCTGCGTATCCCCTTTCAGGCTGGCGAAATTCTGGGTGCTGTCATATTCATAGTATCCACTGCCGCGAAAGGTGCTTTCAATAAACAGGTGGTTGACCTCCACCTCTCCTGTATAAAGATATGCCAGAGACTCTCCTTTATGTATTCCCCCGGCCACCTTCGGATATCCGTCCGCCCCCAGATCGGTCGAGAGCAGGTTGGGCTGCGTGTGGTTTACCGCGCCGCCGTCGTTGTTTCCCAGAAAAGCGCTCATTTCATCCCGGGTGCGGATATCAACGAGCTTCATAGTGATACCGTACTGTCTGTGGTCAATAGTCGGTATATCATGCAGCGCGTCATCTATTGGCACGTCCTGGACGATGGCAAAATAAAAATCCATCGCCCCGGAGATCGGGCAGGAAACGATATTGTTTCCTTCCGCCTTCAGACCAGCATAGGCATAATTCGCATCATCCCAGGCCAGGATCGTAGTATAGTACTGCCCGTTCCTGCGCCCGTCCAGATTGATGCCGATCTCTTCCGACGACAGGACCTGGCCGCCCGTAACCTGCGGCGCGAGGTACATACCGGAGTACTGGTTGTACAGCTCGTAGTAATAGTTTGGCTCGCCCGTTACTTCATCATAATGCTCCACAAGATTCCAGAGCAGGGTGTTCAATTCTTCTCCGACCCACTGGATATCATCGCCGTTTTCAAAACAGGGAACAAGGCTCCCGTCGTGGTCAATCGCGAAAAACTCATACTGCTTTTTTTCTTCATTCCATCTGCGGGAATAAACGATGATCCTGGAACCGTCCGTCACTGACGGATCAGAGACGCTGACTTTTCTGGAAGTAAAAATCTTAAAATACTCTTCCGTAAGCTCGGATTCTTCCGCGAGATACAGCCATTCGGTGCCGACGCTCCCGCCTGTGCCGAAACCGGAATCCACATCTCCGCTGTAGGTCAGCGTGGTATTCCCGGCTTTCAGGCAGATCGCCCCGGCTTTAGCTCCCGTGCCCGGAATGACCTCGATTTCGCTTGCTTCGTTAACATCTGATACAAGGGAAAGGCCGCCGGCTTCTATTTTCAGATACTTCGTCTGTCCGTCCGCATTGACAGCCAGACGGTATCTGTCTTCACTGACCCAGTCGAAAGTCCACATGGAGATATCACTCTCGTTGGGAATGAAAAGCCTGTCCTCGCTGTCATCACGGTGATACATGACTGTAAGGGCTTTCGCCTCCAGAGTCCCCGCATCTGCGGAAGAAGCCATCATGGCTTTCCCCGCGGCACCCCCGTTCCAGTTAATCAGGCCGTAGGTTTTTCCGTCGAGTTTATACGGATCATCTTCTGTTACCACGTGGTGCCAGAAGTGCAGCTTCGCGTTGATATCTTCCGCATTATTATATGCAGCGAAGGAAGCGCCGGAGGCGCCTCCCTGCATATTCCAGTAATACCCGTTATTTCCCCTGATCCGGAAAGTGTTTTCAGGCGAATCAACAGCCTCTACTGTAAAAACAGCAGCCTGGCTCTCCTGTGTCGTGAAATGCAGACTGTTGTTGGACGGCTGTCTGACATATTGCCGGACACCGTTCTTCAGGCAGTAAATCTTAAACCGGTCCGTGCTGTCCGGGATCTGTTCAAAATAGTACTTTACAGCGCCCCGTTCCAGATCCGGATACCCCGGCTGCGGCGGTTTTGTTTTTGTAATGCCCGTCCTGCCGGAATTAATCTGCGTGATTCCATCTGTCAGGTAGTATCCGTCAATGTGCCCGATGTACACGCCTTCGCTTCCGAGGGAGATCAGCTCATCTATGGAGGAAATCGTCTCCCACCCGACCGCGCCCGCATCCGGTCCCTGCACGATGGCATAGGCGGAGAAACCGTCCGCGGAAAAACTGACGGCATCCCCCTCCACTTCGACATTATGGACGATATCTCCCGTTTCGCTCCCGTCCGCGAAATGCACGACCTGCGTATTTGCCGCGGCTTCCTCGCCCCCATCCTTGTCCGCCAGCTCGATCTTCACATCCACCGGTGCCGTAATTTCGACCTTTTCCCCGTCCGTGTCGACGATCTTAATGTCGAAGAGACGGATGTAAGAAGGGGCTCCTTCTTTCCATCCCAACACGTCCCTGATTTTTGAAATATATTCTTCATACGCCGGAACAGGCCGGGCATCGCTGCCCTCCCGCGACGCTTCTTCAGAGTTTTCATCCCCGGCACCGGTCTCCGGGAGTTCCTCCGCAGGCAGGATCTCCTCCACACGGAGCTCCGCGCCCACAGGCACGCCCGCATCAGATCCGCAGGTCACGGATATTCTGTAATTGTTCCCGTCACCGGCCAGGACGATCTTTTCGATCGTCGTCCCCACGATCGCGAAGACGGAAAAGCCGTCTGTCTCAAAAGAGACCTGCTCCGTCGCGGTCTCCGTCCCCTCGCTCCGGGTTTCGAGCACCTTCGGGGTCTCTTCCTCTCCCTCGAAATGTACTGTGCTGACCTCGGCATTGCCCTCGTGCGCGATCGCTTCACGGTAAGTGATCTGAATGGAGACAGATGCGCGGGGCTCGACAGGGATGCCGTCCTTCTCAATAGAAATGTCGAAGAGACGGATCCAGGAAACTGTCTGCTCCGCGCCGTCTTCCTCTTTGCTGCTGTCTTCCACTGCCGTCCCCGCCTGTTCGCAGTACGTCCCGTATTCCTCCGCATCCGGAGTAATTTCGAACACGACAAGAGAAGCGCCCTCAGGGATGCCCGCTTCTTCGGCATAGGAAGCACTCACGGTATAATCAGGTCCTTCAAAAGACAGGGTATCCGCGACGCCCGTGAAAAAGACCGGCTGGCCGGTGCCTTCTTCTGCCTCTTTGTCTGCATCTGCCTCTTTACCTGCATCGGGATCCTGTGTGTCCGGATCGTTCGGATCCTTCGTTTCTTCCTCCGCGGCGGCCGCGGTCCCGGATGTCTGCGGGGTCTCTTCCTCCGTCTCTCCGGTTCCGGACTCCTCCGCCGCCTCTTCCGACGTCCCATCGGTTCCGAACTCCTCCGCCGCCTCTTCCGATGTATCGCCGGTCCCGGGCTTCTCTACCGCCTCCTCTGCAGCCTCCGATGTCCCGCCAGGCCACGATTCCTCCGCGGTCTCTTCCGACGTCTCTCCGGTTCCGGACTCCTCCGCCGCCTCTTCCGACGTATCGCCGGTCC
>JAUNJS010000586.1 GCA_030533125.1 Eubacteriales bacterium
GGCTCCGCAGGCATGGACTCTGCAGCCGCAGGCTCTGCGGGTGCGGACTCTGTAGATGTCCACTCTGTCACGTTCTGGTTCTTTTCATTTTTCATAGCATTTGTTTTTTCCGGCATTGCATTCCATTCTCTGCCATTGTATTTTCATCAGGCTTTTCATCAGACAGACAGCACGTCTGATTTTTTGCGAATTGTGGTCCTTTCGATTTGATTTTCCGCTTCCGCAGCATTCCTGCCGCTTCCGGAAAATCGTTTTCATTATACATCATCCGACTGCACTTTGACAGTGAAATAAGAGTGAACGGATGATTGACAAAAAAGGCATAATTACAGGAAATTATCCATAAAGCGAAGCTCCGGATACGCGTTGAATACATATTGGAATGGAAACAGCCTGACCGGCGCCCATGCGTCCGCGGGCTGCTGTAATTTGAGCACAGTTTCTTGTTGCAGCTTCCCAGCATCCGTGATACAGCACCTGGAGCATGGACATTACGGAAGGGGGCTTTTTTCATCGGGATGAGACGCTCCGTTTGTCTCCGGCAGGGGAGAATAAACGGAAAGCGCGGTGCCATCCGGCCGGTTCTGCTTCGAAAGCGTCTTCAACGTCTCTCCTTCGCGCAGGACACCCTCGACCCGGCGCACCTGCCGGGACGTCGTCCCGGGAAATGCAATCTCACGCAGCAGCAGCTCCGCAGCTTCCTGCACAATCCTGTCCGGGGAAAGATCCCAGCAGGTAAGCCCGTTTTCCACGTATCCGGGCAGGTTCGAATAACACATGGCTGCAATCGAAATCTGATCGGGTATTCTCATTCCAAGACTGCGGACTGCCGCGGCCCCTCCCTGCAGAATACAATCATCCCCGAACACCATGCAGGTCGGAAGGAACCATCGCGCGCCCTGCAGCAGGGACCTCGCCCTCTCATATGCTTCCGCGGCACTCTCCGAGGGAACACAGCACGCATAGCTGCGGGGAACGTTCAGGCGGAGATCGTGTACCGCCATGTAGATTGCCTTTTCCCACTTATGCGCGTCTTTGTCCCCGTAAAGAAAGGCGATCCGCCTATGTCCGCGCCTGTACACTTCGCGGAGAAGCTGTTCGATCCCCTCCTCATCCGCAGGCTGTACACTCCCGCGGGACGCAATGCAGCAATCCACAGTTACAACCGGAATCTCCCCGAGTGCCAGTTCCCAGATGTCTCTGTATTCCTGAAAATGTAACATCTCATTTTCCCCGACCGCACTGAAAAGGAGAATTCCGTCCAATCCCAGAAACCTTCCCCTGGCCAGCACTCCCGGCCGCTTCGGCGCCGCATCCCCTGCCGGCACTTCAGTGTGCTTCGGCACCGCATCTCTTCCGGATGTCTTTCTGTCCTCTGAAGAGAATGTTGAAGGCGACAACAAAACCAGATCATATCCTCTCTGTAAAAAGTAACGCCTTGCCGCGAGGATCACCGCGCTGTGAAAATAAGATTCCGCTCCCTCTGTGACCAGCACACCGATCATATACGTGCGCTCCTTTTTTCCCGCAGCCGCCAGACACTGATATCCCATTTTTTCAGCGACCTCACGGACCCTCTTTTTTGTCTTCTCGCTGATGTCCGGATGGTCTTTTAGAGCCCTGCTGACAGCTGATACTGAAATCCCACAGGCTGCTGATATATCTTTTTGCGTAACCATCTTCTGTTCCCCTTTCTGTATTTCTGCTTTAAAATGTATAAATCCTTCCTGTCAAGGGTAACAGACAAAAAAGAATGCTTTCAAATCATCCGCCGGAATCTCCATTGTTCGAAAAACGGCACAATTCCGGACGGAGCCGCGCGGAAGCCTGTCCGCCGTGCCTGCAGCCGCTGTCCCTGTGAAAAGAGTTCCGCACAGAATGTCAAAAAAGGCAAAGTTGGAAAAAAGAACCGTTCCTCCCGGAACGCGAAATCCCGGTTTTATCCCGGTTAT
>JAUNJS010000208.1 GCA_030533125.1 Eubacteriales bacterium
AAATCTCCTTTCATCCCGTTTCCCCGGGGAAAATCTTCTTCAAATCCGTTTTCCGGGTGAAAATCTCCTTCGAGCCCGTTCTCCGGGTTCCCGGAATCCGCTGTTTTTTCAAGTTCCGTCAGCGACTGCGGCCGGAAAATAGCCTGCATGCCTTTTTCCGGGATCGGCAGGCCGTTGTCATCGATGCGGAAATACAGGTTCACCAGTCCGCCGGAGGGCCGGTCGGCCCTGCAGTGTACGGCGATCCTGCCGCCCGGCTGCGTGCGGGCAGCCGCGTTCTCCAAAAGCTCGAAAAGCGCGCGCCTGAGCAGATCCGCATAACCGGACACAGAGCGCGGTAGTCTGCTGTCACAATAAAACCGGAGGGAAATATTCTTCTCGCGGCAGACCTTTTCCTCCTGTTCCAGAATCTCCCGGATCCATTTTTCAGGAGAAAAACTCTCTTCCCGGAACCGCGGAGAAGGGATCCTCTCCGCGTCCCCGCCTGCTGCAGCCACGGATCCGGTCAGTGTCGCAGGGCCGACGGCCTCCATCCTTTTTCCCCTTCTTTCAGCCTCCACACTTCCTTTGGTTTCCCGAACTACAGCCCCGGTCAGCACAGCCTGGCCGCCGGTGTCCGCCCTTCCTTCGACCTCCGGAACCGCAGCCACGGATCCGGTCAGGGCGGCACGGCCGATGGCTTCCATCCTTTTTTCAGTCTCCACCCTTCCTTCGGCCTCCGGAACCGCAGCCACGGAACCGGTCAAAGCAACGTGACCGTAAACACCCTTTCCTCCATCTTCCTCCGGAAGAGAATCCATGTGGGAATAAACGGTCACGGGACTCTCCGCCGTCATCCAGTCCTCATGCGACGGAATCCTGACAGGCTTCTCAATGGCCTGTTCCGCTTTTTGAGACTCTTCTGCCGCTGTATTCGCGAGAGCCGGATCCGGCAGGGATGCGTGCGCAGCACCTGTTTTCATTGAGATCATATCCGGCAGAATTGTCTGCGCTGCGCCTTTTTTCATCTGCAGGTACTGCTCTTCGAGGATCTGCCGGCGCGCCGTCTCCTTTCTCACCTGCGCTTCAAGCTGCCTGCAGCGCGTCTGCGCTTCGCGGAGCTGCTCTTCCAGCAGGTCCCGGGCCGCCTCCGCGTCTTTTGTTTTCGCAAGCGCATCTGCCAGATTTGCCTCCGCGCACCGCGCGGCGGTGTCGGCCTGCGTCTGGATTTCCCGGATCCTGCGGGCGGCATCCGCCTCCGCCCTCCGGATCGTATTCCGAAGCGTGAAGGCAGTATCCGAGGCAGACCTGTCGAGGTCCGCGGCCATCTGCTTCTGGACCGCTCTGGCCTCCTCCAGCTGGCGGGACATCAATACAGCGCGGTTTTTTTCCTCCAGAAGCTGATCCTCTGCCCGGGAAAGCTCCGCCGCGTGCTTCTCCTGTGCCTCTTTAAGAGCTGCGCCCGCTTCGCTCAGGCGGCGCGCCGCGTTCTCCTTCGCTTTCCGTAGGTCGGCACGCAGCTGTTCCTGACCGGCGCGGCCCATCTGCATCGCGCGGTCGACCCGCTTCTCCATCTCCTGCTGCTGCGCCTCACAGTCATAATAAAACAGATACAGCCGCGCCGTCCCGTCTTTTTCCAGCGTCCGCCGGACCACCAGCTCGACACGGGAAAGTTTCCCGTCCGCCTCGCGCGCGGATTTCCCTCCCGGCCTGCCATCCTGCTTTTTGAGGCGGAAAACACCGCACGAAACAGGCTTCCCGACAGAAGCCTTCTCCGGATTGAGGATATGCGAAGACATAAGCCTGTCACGCGTGATGCTCGTGATCTCAAGCCCGTAAAAAGGATCCTCCAGAATATTCTTCATATAGGCGCTGTTGGAAACGCCGAACAGGGCCGGAACGTTTTTACTGGTGAAAAAGACCTTCGCGCGTTTCTGCGCCGCGGCTCCTCCGGGTGCCGGGCCGGACTTTTTCGCAGCCCTTCCGCCGGCGCGGTCTGAGATCCTGACATCATCCTCCTGCGTCCCGTTCCCGGGATCGGTACCGGCCCCGGCAGGAACGCCGCTTTCTTTCGAATCCTTCCGGCCGGCAGCAAAAGCCGCCCCCTCCGGAATCTCGATGCAGCAGAATGCCTCCGGAATCTGGCGGAGAATCTCGCCGGCAGTGTCCAGCCGTCCCTGCAGCCGGTCCGTCGTCAGCTGAAAACCGGTAATTTCCTGAAAAACACAGTAATACACGGTCCCGCCGTCCGCCTGATACGCCGGAACCCCGACCATCCGGTAAAAAAAGCTGTTCCCGTCCCTGCGGTAGAAACGGAGATTTGCCGCGATATTTCCTCCGTTTTTTCTCGCTTTTTCGATTTCCTCCTGGATCCTGCCGCGATCCTCCTCCGAGGTCATAAAAAACGGATTGCGCCGCATCGCGCGCCCGAATTCCTCCTGCCCGTACCGCAGACGGTTCGCGAAATACGCGTTATAAAATACCGCCTCTTCGCGCTTCCCGTCAAGGCAGGCCAGAATCATGACACCGCACGGCAGATTCGTGACAAAGTCACGCAGCTGCTCCGTGCCGTCCCGCCCGGCTTTTTTTGAAAAATGCAAAAATGTGATCTCCAGCCGCCTGCCGCGCCTGCAGATTGCCATGGAACACCGCAGATGAAGTGGCCTTTCACTCTCCTCTTCCCTCGGTACGAGCGTTACCTCGTACGCCACCGTCATGACATTATCCGCGCTCGGAGAACTCTTGATCCCGCTCAGGTCCACGTACCGCGACTGAACGTCTGCCGCCATCTGCCTGCGCAGAAACGCAAGCACCGCACCTTCCGACAGAAAATGATGCATGTCCTCCGGTGTGATCCACACCAAATCCCCCGCCAGCATCTTCAGACAGGCGTCCGCATCTCTATCATCAAATAATTTATATAAAAAGGTTTTACCAAAATCTATAGGAGTCTGCATGTGCCCATTATAGCAGATCAGAACGATCCAGAAAAGAATTGCATTTTCGGATTTTCTTACGATATAATACAAATCTGACAATCAAACGGGTTGATCAGGGGACGGTTCTCCGTCTCCTTTTCGGCCCCGGAAAGGGGAAATGACAGTTGGATAAAAAAGCGATAGCGGAAATCCGCAAACTGATGACCTTGAAGAACTGCCGGATCGACAGAATCCGCGGCTGTTATGTAGACAAAGGCGGGGAAATCGTGACCGAGCTCCATGAGACCTTCCTCGCGCTGGAGGAAGCGACTGTCGAGAAGTACTGTGAGATTTTCCGTCAGACGCTTGCCGGGAAGATCGGAAAAAACCTGTTTAACCTCGCGTTCCCGACTGCGGAGGAGGAGCCCGGCGGGCGCCAGGACCTGTTATACAGGCTGTACCGGTCCGGGCTCGATGACAACACACTGGTGCGGGCCTTTTTTGACCGCGTGATCGAAACCGTGCGGTTTCCCGAAAAATATCTCATTCTCGTCGCGCACGGGGTCTATGACATCCCGGGGCGTACTTCCGACGGCATCGACATGGACGACGCCTCGGAATATGTATACTCGTTCCTTTTGTGCAGCCTCTGCCCGGTCATCCAGCTCAAGGAAGGGCTCTGCTACGACTCCGTAAAAAAGAGCTTTCTGGACCGCCGCACCGACTGGGCTGTCCAGCGCCCGGATACGGGCTTTCTGTTTCCCGCCTTTAATGACCGGAACACCGACATCCACCAGGCACTCTTTTTCGCCCGCCGCCCTGACGAGCTGCACGAGGAAATCCCCGTGGAGCTCCTTGGCTGCCCCATGCCGCTCCCCGAGGAGGACCAGCGCGGAGTATTCAAAAACGTCGTCGAAATCGCCCTCGGCCGGGACTGTGATTTTGAAAATGTCAAAAACATCCACGAGGCCATCGGACAGCTCGTGGAGCAGGAGAAAGACAGCGGCGAACCCGCGCAGATCGAGAAAGTACAGCTCCGCCGCATCCTGTATGAAAACGGCGCGCCGCAGGATTCCCTGGACACCTTTGACGAAGCCTTCGAAGCCGCTGTCGGAGAAGGCGGAACCCTCCTGGCGGAAAACGCCGCCGATACAAAAAAGCTCGAGATCAAGACCCCGAGCCTTCGCATCACCGTCAAGGCGGAGATGGCCGATATGATCAAAACCCGCTTCATCGACGGCATCGAATACCTCACCATTCCCGTTGCCGACGACATCGAAGTCAACGGCATCCGGATTCTGCAGTCGAGGCAGCAGTAAGGGAGGAAGCAAAGAACACAAATCAAAGCCGGAATCTTTCCCCTTCCTCCCAAAGCTTTTTACGCAGTTGTTACCAGTAGAGGATAACCGCCGTGCCGGGCACAATGTTGTAGTACAACACTTCCGCGACCCACGGCGGGAGATTGACGCAGCCGTGGGAACCGTTTCCGATGTATTCAGTTCCGCCGAACACGGTTTTCCACGAAGCGTCATGGAGCCCCTGTCCCGAATAGAAAGGCATCCAGTACTGCACTTCGGTCTCATACCTTTCCTTGCCTTCCCCGCCGCGCAGGATCGAGGGACTCTCCTTGAAAGCGAGGGGAAATACGCCTGTCGAAGTACTCATATCCTTCGTAACATCGCCGGTAACGACATCGCTCTCGACAATCAATACCCCGTTCAGATAATACCACATGTGCTGCGCGCTGAGATTGACTTCCACATAGGTTCCGTTCAGGTCGTCCGTACCGTTCCGCCCGTAATACAGAGGGCATCCCCAGCTGTCATACGTCAGATATACAGGTTCCCGCTCGACGGATTCGCCGGACAGAATGTCGCTGATCAGCTGCTGCACCTCTTCCTCCTCCAGGATGGTGTACCCGTATTCATTCCAGTCAGGTGAAAAAACGACCTCATATCCCCAGGTGGTCATGAACACCCGCTCGTGGTACCTGGTCTCGTATTTGTCGATCAGCTTTTTGACATATTTCCGGACCTTTTCCTCCCGCACGGAAACCTCTCCGTTCCGGATTTTCAGCCAGTTCATGAATTTCTTGAATTCCAGGGTCTCCGTCTCCCCGCCGAACACATACGTGATGCTGTTTCCGGCGTACCTGTTGAGGATTTCGCACTTCTCCTGCAGTTCTTCGTCCGAGGCTTTTTCCTCCGGCTGAATGTAAAGGGACGCGGGAATCGTACAGACAAGATCGAAACGGTTTCCGCCCTGCCCGGATACAGCTGTTCCGGAAGCTGACGTCGTCTCCGCACCCGCCGCGCCTCCCGGTGCGGCCGTTGTTTCCGCATCCGAAGCGCCTCCGGGAATCGGAATTGCTTCCGCGCCCGCCGCGCCTCCGGAAGCCGGAATCGTGTCCGCACCCGCCGGGGTGCCGGAAGCGGAAGATGCTTCAGCGTCTTTTGACCAGTAAACTGTCGGCCCGTCCGCGGCCGCGCCGGTCTGCACCGCAAGCATCGCTTCGACTTCTCCGCGAAGCCATTCCCGCAGTGTCTCCTCCTCAATCTCCGTGCCCTGCACCTCCGGCCTGATCCTGCACACTCTTTCCTCTTCGTAGTACAGAATCTTCGCGTCCCTGCTTTCTTTCCGGGGCACAGAAAGAGCATCCACACGCACAGCCTGCTCAAATACCGATGCGTCAGACTTATAGGGAAGCGTCACTTCAAAGCTGCTTCCGTTCATGAGACCATCCAGCACAACCCGCAGATCGGTCTTTTCCGACGCCAGAATGTCAGCCAGGGATGTATCGAGCGACTCGTGGTCCACGGTGTATCCCAGTTCCTCCAAAGAGGCTTGAAATACTTCCTCTCCGTCCTCCATCACACTGACACGGCCCTCATCAAAGCCCTCCGCCAGAATCTCCGCCGCCCGGGCCGGCGTCTTTCCGGACATATTGATCCCGTTAATAAACGTCTGATCCAGATATACGCTGCTGTTCTGCAGCGTGTGAATATAATAAGCCATTCCGCCTGCCGCGCCCGCAAGGACAATCACCGCGGCCGCAAGCAGAATCTTCATCTTCTTTTTCATTTCTTCTTTCTAAATCCTTCTTAATAAAACAGAAGTCTTTATCGGCATCCTTCTTTCAATAAA
>JAUNJS010000587.1 GCA_030533125.1 Eubacteriales bacterium
ACCATCAGGGCTGTCCAACTGTAAAGGCGGAGGGTTGAACAATCAGGGCGGTCCGACCGTACAGGCGGATGGATTAGCCCGGTAATCCTGTGCGCACAGCGCGGTTTTCGCACAGCTCCCGGATCTTTTTTATGCAGGATCGGATTCCCGCGGCCAGCCGGGCCGAAGTTCGCGTAACGTTAACAGAAGACAGTAAGGAACCGCTTTGTTTTTTTAGTATAAGGGGACATTGGGGCATGGCAATCCGATTTACGCCCGCGCAGCAGAAAGTTCTGGACGCGCGGAACCACAATATTCTGGTCTCGGCTGCAGCCGGAAGTGGGAAGACAGCCGTTCTGGTGGAGCGCATTGTTCGTCTGATCACCGAGGGGGAGAATCCCCTGGACATCGACCGGCTGCTGGTTGTGACGTTTACGCGCGCGGCCGCGTCCCAGATGCGGGAACGCATCGGCCAGGCTCTTTCGGCGAGGCTCCGGGAGAACCCCGGCAGTACGCATCTCCAGAAGCAGGAAGTGCTGCTCCACAACGCGCAGATCACGACGATGGACAGTTTTTTTACTTTTCTGCTGCGGAATTATTTCAGCGATATTGATCTTGATCCGGGATTCCGGCAGATCGATCCCACGGAAAGCCGTCTCATCGCCGCGGAAGTGCTGCAGGATTTCCTGGAAGAAAAGTACGCGGAAAAGGATCCGGCTTTCATGCGCTGCGTGTCCTTTTTCTGCAGCGGCCTGGGGGACAGGGAGATGGAAAAGCTCCTGACTTCGCTGTGCGACCAGGCGGGAAGCCATCCTTCCCCGGAGGACTGGCTGCGGGAGCGCGCCTCCGACTACGATGTTCCTGACGAGGAGGCGCTCTTTGAAACGCCCTGGATGCGCTCCGCAGTCCTGCGTCTTTGCGATCTGCTGCAGGAATCAGACGCGCAGTACGCCGCGATGGAGAACATCTGTCTGCAGCCGGACGGTCCGGACGTGCTGTACAGCTTTCTGGAAGAAGAGCGGCAGTCCCACTTTGCCGGAATAAGGAAGCTTTGTGAAGACAAAGAAGCACCGGCCTCAGCCTGTATGAGGGAATCCGGTGAGGGCGGTGCGCCGGGCAGTCCGGACAGCGCCTTTCTCCGTTTGCTCTGGGAGGAGATCCGCGGCGCGCTCGCCGGCGATTTCCGGCGCTACCCTGTACTGCGCGGAAAAAAGTATGATTACATAGACGACTCTTTAAAAGATTCCGTGAAGTCCATGCGCGACGCGGAGAAAACGAGAATCCAGAGACTCTCAAAGCAGTTTGGCGGGCAGAGTGCCGGAACGATCCTCGCGATGATGGATTTCGTGAAGGAACCGGTCCGGACGCTTTCGAACCTCGCAATCGAATACCGCCGGCGCTTTCTGGACGCGAAAAAAGAAAGACACTGCATCGATTTTGTGGACCTTGAGCATTTCGCGCTCGCCATCCTGGCGGAGAGACAGCCGGACGGATCCTATCTCCCGCGCCGCGCCGCGAAGGCGCTGCGCAGCCATTACGCGGAGATTCTGATCGACGAATACCAGGACAGCAACGAGGTCCAGGAGCTTCTGCTCCGGATTATCTCCGGGGAGGACGAAGACCGTTATGACCGCTTCATGGTCGGCGACATCAAACAGAGCATCTACCGGTTCCGCCTGGCGCGGCCTGAAATATTCCTGGAAAAATATGAAACTTACCGCCCGGACGACCCGAGGACGGAACGAATCGAGCTGGATCAGAATTTCCGGAGCAGGGGAGAGGTCCTCGACTGTGTGAATATGCTGTTTATGCGCATCATGCGCCGTGAAATCGGCGGAGTGGAATACAATGACAGCGTATCCCTGAAAAAGGGCGCGGTCTTCCCCGGAGAAGAGGCCGGGACAGAAGAAATTGCGTCCGGGACAGAGAACGAAATCGAGGCCGGAACCGGGAAAGAGAACG
>JAUNJS010000588.1 GCA_030533125.1 Eubacteriales bacterium
TTGGATTGCACCATTTGGATTGCACCCTTGTCCCGGCAAAATGTTTGTCGTTGTATACCAACAAAGCGTTTGCTATTCTATAACCACATTCAGCAACAGATTCGGAGAATCAGAAAAAGGATATCCCGTAACCAATCTCTGGAATTCCAGAAAACGTAATGAACAAGGATAATGATCATGGCAAAATCATCCCCGGCAAGGTCCTCCGCGAAGTTCATCCTGCCGGATCTACCAAAAGAAAAATGGTGTGACTTCCGGATCGGTTATTCTGAGCATAACAAAACGCTTGTACAGCTCGCGGAAGAATATAAGTGTGACCCAAGGACAGTCAGATCTTGTCTGCTTCGGAACAAATCCAGCAATTCACTCGGGAAGAAATCGGTACCGACACAGATCGATCTTTGCCGGGATGAGATTCAGGAAGCACTGGCACAGGAGCTTCCCCGGCTGCCGGACAATGTCCGCTCAATCTACCAGCTCAGCTGTTTCCTGCTGCCCATCCTGAAGGAACGTGGTTATAAAGGCAGCGAACGAACGCTGCGCAATTATCTTCGTCTCCATCCCAGCGTAAAAGCAATATTTGAAAAAGAACAGAAAGGAGCAATACAATGATCCAGATCAAAAACACCCCGCAGCTTGCAGGCATCACTATTAAAGGCGACTATCAGGATCTACAGGAATTACACAGGGCTATATCCGACTATTCCTCCTTCTATTTTCAGCATCAGGAAAATGTCAACGCCGGGCACTGTCACGAATGCATTCTCGGTCTTTGCTACGATCTCCGTCACGCTTTCCAAGGCGACCGCAACTTTGAAGGTATGGAAAACAACGCTGACCGCATTGCAGGAATGATCGGTATCATCACTAAACCTCGCAAAGGTGAAATGGAACTGATCGAAGCCGCCCGATCCGCCTTCGGGAACGGAAACCTGTACTTCAGTGTTGATGTCCTGTACCCATGGGCGCTGTACTATGCGCAGACCCTGTACGCTATCACAGACATTCCTTACTCAAAAAGCTGGTTCGAAGACACTGAATTTCCCTACGATGAATACCGAGCAGAAAAAGACGCAGCTCTGATCCACTATTTTGTCCTGCTGATCCGGGAAGCTGTCAGGGAAGAACTTCCTCCACAATACATAAATACCATCAATAAATACTTCTCCCTCTTCTCTGAAGCGGATTTTTACATGTCCTATCCGGACTTGTATATCGAGTGGCTTTGCAACTGGTGGGTCAGTACCGCATCCAATCGTGAAGAACGCCGCTTCCTGCTTCCTCTTCTTTGTCTGGAACTCACTTCCATCAACGAGGAAGATGAGGAAGAACTTCGGGATGAACTTGAAGATATCATCGCCGCCCAGCAAAGCAACGCTGCTGCCGGAAATTCAGAGAATGAACACCTCCTGAACTTTGAAAAAATGCTCAAGGAGCTCAAACTCTCCTGCATTCAGATATACGATACACATTACGCAAAGGCTGTATCAGAATATCACATATCTTACAAATCCATGGATGAATATATGGATGACATTCATGAACACGTCAAAGCACACGGTCCGTTTTACACGGACACTTATGAAGACTATCTCGATAAAATCTTCGGCAGCGTGGACTGGGACGGGCTGGAATGGTGAGCTGGAGAAAATCCAAATATACTCCATCATATGCGTACAGTCCCGTGGATTTTATATTAATCCAAGGGACTGTACATCCATCCATGGTCATCATTGTAAATCATCAGCTTCGTCATCCCGCCGTCAACACAGATATTCTCACCGGTAATAAAGCCGGCTTTTTCAGAACAGAGAAACAGCACCGTATTAGCGATGTCTTCCGGCGTTCCTACACGCCCGGCGGGATGCTGATCCGCGTCCGGCCCGGTATAGACAGCTCCGCCCGTCTCGATCCATCCGGGAGAGATGCTGTTG
>JAUNJS010000589.1:0-784 GCA_030533125.1 Eubacteriales bacterium
TGCTGTGAATGAAAACCTGCTGTGAATGAAATCTTTCGGAATAAAAATTTAAACCCGCCAGTAGAATCCGCCATGATAATCCGCCGTGAGCAGCATAGGATCCGGCGCGGGCGGCTCAGCTCTGCTTTATGAATTCGGTCCCGCATTTCGGACAGCGCACCATGATGCGCCCCTTCCCGCGGGGGATCCGGATTTTCTGGCTGCAGCCGGGACATTTGTAAATATGGTACTCAATCCGCTGTGTGGTATTGTGCCCGGTTCTGCCGAAAACGGAGGAAATCCGTCTCTTCAGCGCGAGATACTTCTGGTTCTCCGCGTACCGGCGGGGAATATTTCTGGAAAAAGTCCTGTAATAAATGATAAACAGAAAGACAGCGTTCACAAATCCGGCAATTCTCATAAACATCATGACGCCCGGAAGCGCCAGAAAATGGTTCAGGATCCATTCGGCGATGAGGAGGATGATTACGACGGCGGACATGAAACGAGAGAGCTGATCCGTCCCGTATCTTCCCTGCATGAAAAGAGCGAAACGATAACGTAGATTTCTGAGCATATACAAAGACTCCTGTTGGATCGGAAAGATTATTCCGAAAACGCCGTTTTTTCGAAGAAGATTGTCTGTAACATTCTTTTATTGTATGACAGGGAGTGTGAAATACAATGAAATCAAACCAAACAATCATTAAAAAAATATGAATAAACAGCGGGCAGGAGCCCGCAAGAGCGGAGCAGCGCGTAGTTTATTCATATATGTTTGCGGGCGCGGGACCATGGCCGCAAA
>JAUNJS010000589.1:815-1932 GCA_030533125.1 Eubacteriales bacterium
GCTCAGAAAGTCCGCTCAGAAAATGAGGCCCGTGAGAAAGACTGTCACGCAGCAGCTGATCGCGACCACGAAGAGGTCCCCGTTGAACCAGGCCATGAGCAGACCGACCACAAGGGCCGCGGCGCCGGACCAGAGACTGTCGGTGGCCGTGACAATCGCGGGAAAGGTCATGACGGCCAGTGTGACATAGGGGACATAGTAGAGGAAGGAGCGCACGAAGCGGTTTGTGATGGGCCTGCGCAGAAAAAGCAGGGGAAGCAGGCGGATCATATACACAGTGCAGCACATAATCAGGAGAGAAATATAGATATTGTCTGTCATAACCGGATTCCTTTCAGGAAGTCTGTTCCGCCGGTTCCGCAATCGGATTGATCACGGCGGCCGCGCCGGCGATCAGCAGGGTCAGGATAATAACTTTGAAACCCGTGGAGATGCCGCCCGTCAGGGGAAGGGCGCTGAAAACCCAGCTGATTCCCATGGAGGCGGCCACCAGCCCCGCAATAAACCGGTTCTGTTTTGCCGGCGGGATGATGATCGCCAGAAACATCCCGTAGAGAGAGACGCTGAGGGCGTTGACCGCCGCAGGGGGCAGAATGTTTCCCACCAGTACGCCCATGACGGTTCCGCCGGACCAGCCCGCGACGGAGATCACGGTGATCGCGTAGCTGTAAAACGGCTCCAGAAAGCCCGGCACGGCGCTCGAAAGCCCGAAGATCTCATCGGTGATACAGTAGGCGACGCCGAAACGGTGGATAGTCGGGAGACGGCTGTTCAATTTCTGCGAGAGGGAACAGCTCATCAGAAAATAACGGAGGTTGACGATGAGACAGGTGGTGACCATCTCGAGGACCCCCGCGTGCGAAGCGATGAGCAGGAGCGCGGCGAATTCCCCCGCGGACGCGACCATCCCGGTCGACATCAGGAAGGACTGGAAAGCCGTCAGACCGACCCGCCTGGCCTCGATTCCCAGCGCGAAGGCGACCGCGAAATACCCCATACAGATCGGGAACCCGTCGCGAAGCCCCTGGAGCACCCAGCCGCGCCGCGTGGAAGGCGCGGCTTCCCCCGAAGGGAACACTTTCTGATTTGCGTCTGCACTGTTTTCAGCATTCTTGTT
>JAUNJS010000025.1:0-10374 GCA_030533125.1 Eubacteriales bacterium
AAAGTCCTCGCCGGACCGGCCTGCAATGCCTGAAAACACTGTCATTTTGAAAAAGGATTCCTTAATGAAAGAAATAGATCTCGTCGTCATCGGCGGCGGCGCGGCCGGCATGGCCGCGGCTGTGAGCGCCCGCAGAAACGGCGTACAGAATATCCTGATCCTTGAGCGAAACAGCTCCCTCGGCGGCGTGCTGCAGCAGTGCATCCACAACGGATTCGGCCTGCACCGCTTCGGCGAGGATCTGACCGGCGTGGAATTTGCCGCGAAGTACGCGGACAGGGTGAAGGAACTGGAGATTCCGTATCTTCTGAACACCTTTGTCATCGAGCTGCGCCCGGACAAGACCCTCACCGCCGTGAGTCCGGAAGAGGGACTCATGGAGATCCGCGCGAAGGCCATCGTGCTCGCCATGGGCTGCCGCGAGCGGAGCCGCAACGCGCTCCTCATCCCCGGCGCGCGCGGCGCGGGCATCATGACTGCCGGTACGGCCCAGCGCTACCTGAATATCGACGGGTATCTTCCCGGGCGCCGCATCGTCATCGTCGGCTCCGGCGACATCGGCCTCATCATGGCCAGGCAGTTCGTCCTCGAAGGCTGCGAGGTCGCCGCCGTCGTGGAGATCATGCCCTTCTCGGGGGGCCTGCCCCGCAATATGAAACAGTGCATCGAGGACTTCAACATCCCGGTCTACTACGACGCCGTCATTGCCGAGGTCCGCGGGAAGGAACGCGTCTCCTCCGTCCTCGTCGGAAAAGTGGACGAAAACCGCCGCCTCATCCGCGGCACGGAGTTTGAGATTCCCTGTGACACCCTCCTCATCTCCGCCGGCCTCATACCGGAAAACGAGCTGACCGAAAGCGCCGGCATCGCCATGAGCCGCGCCACAAAGGGCGCGGTAGTCACCGAAGACCTCCAGACCAGCGTTCCCGGCATCTTCTCCTGCGGCAACGTCCTCCATGTCCACGACCTCGTCGACTTCGTCAGCGAGGAAGGCGAGGAGGCGGGCCGGAACGCCGCCGCTTATCTGCTCGGGCAGGAAGAGCGCCGCAATCAGGAAAAACACTTTGATCCGGAAAAGGACCGGGCGCAGACAATACGCTGCGAGCAGGAAAAGAACCGCGGGCGGAAAACACGCTGCGATTCAGAAGGGGTGGAAAGCAATGCCGCTCCGGCTGCGGACACTGCTGAAACATGGAACGCCCCCTCCGGAAAAACAGCTGAAAAAACCGGGGAAAAGGCGAAAGCCGCGGTCATTCCCGTCCTCTCCGGCGCCGGTGTCGGCGGCATTGTCCCCCAGTCTGTCCGCCGCGACACCTCACTTCCGGAAATCAGCTTTATGTTCCGCCCCCGCTCCCGCTGGCGGGACGCGGTGATCACCGCGCGGACCGGTTCCGGGGACAAACCTCTTCTTCAAAAACGTTTTCTCGCCCTCACCCCCGGTGAAATGTGCAAAATCACGATTCCCGCGAAAAAGCTGGAAGACGCGCAGGAAATCATTTTCGACATCGACGGATCACCGGTTCCCTGAACGGAAATATACATTCTTCGACATCGACGGATCACCGGTTTCCTGAACGGAAATAAGTGTTCTTAGACGTTCACAGTCACCGGTTTCCTGAAAGGAAATCGATATGGAGGAAACCATGCAAAACGCAGAAAGCCAGCAGACTCTGATCTGCATCGTCTGCCCGCGCGGCTGCCAGCTGACTGCCGGAACCGGGCAGGACGGCCGGCTGGAAATCAGCGGCAACAGCTGTCCCCGGGGAATTGAATACGCGCGTCAGGAACTCACCGCGCCTATGCGCGTCCTCACCGCCCTGATGCGGCTTCAGGACATGGAAAAACCGGTCAGCGTCAAAACCG
Source organism: Eubacteriales bacterium (assembly GCA_030533125.1). Classification (GTDB taxonomy): domain Bacteria; phylum Bacillota; class Clostridia; order Lachnospirales; family Lachnospiraceae; genus CAG-791. Next base: position 1,864 of record JAUNJS010000025.1, read on the forward strand.
ACCGGCCTGTTCCCAAAGAGCTTTTATTTGACTGCGCGGCGGAAATCTACCGCACACACCCCGCTTCTCCCGTTCATCGCGGAGACATTCTCATTCGTGATCTCTGCGGGACGGGATGCAATGTCATCGCTACCCGCGATGCCTCTGCCGGCACCACGTGACGAAATGACTTCGGCTGCCCTTCCCATAAGAGGAGCTGGAAGAACTTCAAGCCGGGGATGAGATCCTGTGACGAAATGATGTCGGCTGTCCTTCCCGGAGGGGCATTTCCAGCCTTACCTGCATCACCTGATTGCTAAGGCGGACTCTGAACAGGAAAACAGGAAAGAATAAATGAAAATCTCTGAATATATGCAGGAACTGCGGCTGAAACTGATCTACCGCTCCCGCCTCGACAAAAGCATACATCATGTAAAACTGACCGTCACTTATTTATTCCGATATGGTCCGGTTTATACTGCCGGCAAAATCTGTAAGCATTTTCTGAGACCTGCTCCCCGACGGCAGAGCGGCTCCGAATGGATCAAAAAGCACGAATATACCCCGCAGCGGCTCGATCTGCAGAGAAAAGAAACGTTTGAGAGAGAAATTCTGTTCAGCATAATCACCCCTCTCTATAATACACCGGACACATATCTGCGCGACATGCTCGATTCCGTGCTCGCCCAGACTTATCCGCACTGGGAATTATGCCTTGCGGATGCCAGCACAGACGGGCACGAATCCGTCGGGCAGATCTGCAGAGAATATGCCCTCGCGGACAGCCGTATCCACTACAGAAAACTTGCGGATAATCTCGGAATAGCTGCCAACACAAACGAAGCTCTGACAATGGCTTCCGGGGAGTATGTCGCCTTTCTGGATCACGACGATATCCTGTCTCCCGCGGCCCTGTATGAAATGGCGGCACTTCTGCGCAATAAGGACGCTGATCTGATTTATACAGATGAAGCTACTTTTCTGAGCCCCGATCGGGGAAGGATCACATTTGTCCACTGTAAGCCCGACTTCGCGATTGATAACCTGAGAGCGAACAATTACATCTGTCATTTCACGGCATACAGACGTTCCCTGCTCGATGTCGTCGGAAAGTACAGAAGTGAATATGACGGGAGTCAGGACCATGATATGATGCTGCGGATCGCCGCGGTCACTGACAGGATCGAACACATCCCGGAAGTGCTCTATTTCTGGCGGGCCTTTCCGGAGTCAACGGCATATAAAGCCGATGCGAAGCCCGCTGCCGCTGCCGCGGGCAGAAAAGCCGTGTCCGACAATCTGCGCTCCGCAGGACTGCAGGCTGAGGTCAAAAGCCGGAAAGAAGCCGCAACAATTTATAATATTCAGTATGCTCTTACAGGCACACCCAAAGTCAGCATTATCATTCAGTCATGTGACCGGATCTATTACCTGAAGAGGTGTCTCGAATCCATCGCAGCGAAGACAACCTATAAAAACTATGAAATCATAATCGTAGAAAATAACAGTAAAAAATCCGAAACGTTTGCATATTATAAGGAAGCGGAGAGAAAATGGCAGAATGTCAGAGTTTTATATTGGGAGAAAGCCTGGAACTGGTCCGCGCTTAATAATTACGCTGTAAGAGAGGCTGCCGCCGGGGACTATTATCTGCTTCTGAACAATGATACGGCCGTTATTTCACCGGACTGGATCGAACAGCTGCTGATGTTTGCGCAGCGCGGGGATGTCGGCGCGGTTGGGGCGATGCTTTATTACCCTGACAATACGATCCAGCACGCCGGAGTGATCATTGGAATGGGAGGTGTCGCAAGTCATGCATTCCGCAACGTTGAGAGAGGAATGTCCGGATATGCGGGCAGGCTCCTGTACGCGCAGGATCTGTCGGCTGTTACCGGAGCATGTATGATGATTCCACGCGGCGTCTGGGATGATGTCTGCGGACTGGATGAAGCATTTGCCGTAGAGTGGAATGATATTGACCTGTGCCTGCGCATCCGGAAAGCAGGTTATCTTGTTGTGTGGACTCCGCACGCTGAACTGTATCACTATGAATCACAAAGCAGGGGCAGGAATAACACACCAAAAAAATACGCAAGGTCACAAAAGTCGAGGGAACGGTTCCTGACCCGGTGGAAAGAATACTATGTCAAAGGTGATCCGTACTACAGTCCGCATCTGTCACTTCGTCATCCGGATTTCAGATTTAAGGATGACCGGGAGGCCGCGGATATTTTAAATGAGGTTGGAAATGGTACCACTGAACAGTCCGGGAAAGAATGACCGCGAAAATGGAAACCACAGCGTTGTGAACAGGAACAGCGACGGGGCGATGCGGGTGTTATGGATCGCTTCGAGCTGTTCCCTGCAGGATGACAAGGAGTCCCCCGGGTTGACAGGCAGGTATGAACAGGTCGTCTTGCAATACTGCCGTGACAGGGTCCGGCTCGCCGTCGCTTATGTCGCGGACGGCAGGAACGACTCTGTCATGACACGGGGGAATATCACCTATTACGCAGTGAATGCGGATATGGGCGTAGGAATCAGTGAGACGGAATGGGAGCGCGCAAGAGCGGAGCTGCTGAAGGTCATTGCGGATTTCAAACCTGAGATCATCCAATGCTTCGGCGCGGAGTGGCCGTACGGCAGAATCGCGGAAAGCGTATCCGTCCCTGTGGTCTTTCATATGATGGGGTTTCTCAACATCTACTTTTTATCTACAGGTATGGCCCGCGGCAGGCTGGAAGCCCCTCCCGGAGCCTGGAAGCGCGTAAAAAAAATGATCCGTCGTCTTGCGGGCAGGGACGATCCCCCGGTCAGCCGTGTGTACCGGAGTATGGAATTTGAGCGAAGGGCCATGAAGGCAGGCAGATACTTTATGGGACGTACCGTGTGGGACAGGAATATCGTGAAGTACTATTCCCCGGGATCACATTATTTTCATGTTCCGGAACTGGTAAAGCCGAAGATCTACTCCGCACCGGAACGGTGGAGATATCATGAACGCAGCCGGCTGCGGCTGTTTACCCTGTCATCGGCGGATGACAGAAAGGGGAATGAGATCATACTGCGGACAGCCGGACTGCTGAAAGACCTGCTTGGCCTTGATTTTGAGTGGATCGTCGCCGGGCAGAGAGAATTCTTTCCGTTTTTTGAAGAGAAGACAGGGATCGACCGCCGGGATGTCAACATTCAGCTCACGGGGATGATCGGGGTCAGACAGATCATCGACGAACTGATCGCCGCGGACTTTTTTATCCATCCGTCTGTCATGGATAATTCCCCGCATTCCATCTGTGAAGCCCAGCTCATCGGATGTCCGGTGATCGCGTCCAATGTGGGAGGGGTCCCGCAGCTTGTGGAGGACGGCGTGACCGGCTGGCTGTATCCGTATAACGAGCCTCACACCCTTGCGTTCATGATCGGCAACCTGCGGAAGGAGGCGGAACTGCTTTCAAGGATTTCTGCCAATGAAATCGAAATGTCCCACAAAAGGCACGACCCCGAAAGGATCGCGCGGACGCTTCTTCAAACCTACGAAAGGATCCTGCAGTACGAAAATGAAGATAAATAATATGCAAGCGGCATCAGACAGTCCGTATATTGATTTATTTCTGCAGAATAATCTCAGTTCTCTCAACAAGCTGAGACGGTCCGGAAAAACGTCTATTCTTTTCCGTCTCCACCCGCGGCTGCGACAATCCTACGCGGAATATCTCACTGTCTCGAATGCGGCAGCCGCCGCGGAACAGCAGAATCTCGCCATTGCCGGAATTCTGAATACGTTTGAAAACATGAAGTTCCGCAGGGCGGCTGTCTGGCTCAGCTGCGCAGTACAGGACTTTCGTGTGATGATCCGTCAGAATGGAACCGGGAAAGTCCTCGATTATTCGGACAGGCGGAAGAAGGATTATTACGCGGTTGCGGTCATTGTAAAAAACGAGGCAAGATATATCAGGGAGTTCATTCTGTTTTATCAGGCAACCGGCGCGGACCGCATATATGTCTATGACAATGATTCAACGGACAACCTGCTCGAAGAAATTGAACCGTTTCTCAAAGACGGATTTGTCATATACAGAAAGTGGTCGGGACGTGTCGTGCAGACAGCCGCGTACAGAGATGCCGTGCGCCGGACGAAGCATAACACCAGGTGGCTGGCGCTGATCGACGCGGATGAATTCCTCTTTTCTCCCAAGGGAAGAATGCCGGAGCAGCTGAAGGCATACGAGGACTTCCCCGGGATCGGTGTCAACTGGGTGATGTATGGCCCGAACGGCCATGTAAAAAGGCCGGAAGGCCTTGTCATGGACAACTATACAACCACACAGGCGAATTCCGATGCGCTGATCAACTGCCACATAAAAAGCATCGTGCAGCCTCGAAAAGTCTTCTGCATCAATCGTATACACTTTGTACTCGACAAGGGAGGAAAGTTTGCCGTAAACGAGCAGGGCTGGATCATTGACAACTACTGCTCCGTCATTCCGGGCAACGGCAAAGCCTTTACCGCCCGCAATCACAGAACGGTTTTCAGGATCAACCACTACAACACGAAATCCCTTGAGGATCTGAAAGCAAAATGCGCCAGAGGATTCCCGGACGGGGCTCCAAACGCAAATTATGATAATCTGCTGCTCCAGTTTGCCGAGCCGCTCACAGAAGACTACTCGATCAAGCCGTATGCGGATCTGATCAGGGAACGGTGCAGACAGCGTTCTTCGCGCACATCGGAGCGCCCTGTCAGAGCGGCAGAATACTGAATGGCCGATCAGACACGGAAGCGTCTATATGGCAGATATAAAGGGGGTAACACCGCCGTTTATAGATGAAATCGCCGGGCTGGCCGGTTTTATCTATAAACTGCGCGGGGGGCCTGTCCGTTTCTTCCATATTCGCGCGCGTGAAAAGGCAGGTAAGGCAGGTATAAACACTCCCCGCGATCTGCTATAATAATTCCACAGTCGCCAGACAGAACAGTTCAAGGAGGCATGTTTTTACGATGAATATTCTAAGCGGACAGAATCTATTTGATGTCGCCGGCAAGGTCGTGCTGGTGACCGGCGCGGCCACAGGCCTCGGCGAGGGCTACGCGCACATTTTCGCGGAATCCGGCTGCAGGGTCGCCTGCGCGGACATTCAGTTTGAGAAGGTGGAGGAGACTGCGGCGGACATCCGCGCCCAGGGGTTCGAGGCCCGTGCCTTCCGGGTGGATGTGACAAAACAGGACAGCATCCGCCGCATGGCGCAGGACATCCTGGACGCCTACGGCCGCATCGACGTACTGGTCAACAACGCGGGTGTCGAACACATCGAACCCTATACGGAGGTCACGGAGGAGCACTACGACTTCATCACCTCCGTCAATCTGAAGGGCGTCTTCTTCGTCGGCCAGGAGATCGCGAAGATCATGAAAAAACAGGGCGGCGGCAAAATCATCAACATCGGCTCCCTGGGCAGCTACATCGGCCTCGCCGAGTCCAGCGTCTACTGCTCCACGAAAGGCGGCGTGATCCAGCTCTCCAAGACCATGTCGATCGAACTCGGCGCCGACAACATCCAGGTCAACTGCGTTGCCCCCGGCTACTTCATCACCCCGATGACACAGCCCTTCTACGACGACCCCGAACACCGCGCCTGGATCGAGAGCCGCATTCCCCTGCACAACTGGGGCACCGTGAAAGATCTCGCCGGTCCCATGCTCTTCCTCGCCTCCGATGCCAGCAACTATGTCACCGGCGCGACGATCAAAGTGGACGGCGGCTGGCTTGCCAGCTGAAAAAGGGACACGGGAAAGCTCCCCGGCCCCTTCCCTGCCCCGCATAAAGCGGAAACAGCTGCGAAATCCTGCCATTCCGCGCGAAAAATCATTGGTAAGACAGAAAGAGGAGTCCTATGAAAATGAAAGCTCTGCGCTGGTACGGCATTCACGATGTCCGTACGGAAGAAATCGAGAAACCGGCGCCCGCCCCCGGCGAGGCACTCATCCGCATCCTCTACGCCGGCATCTGCGGATCGGATCTGCACATTTACAACAAGGGCATGTTCATCCAAAACGTCCCGGAGACAATGGGACATGAGTTCTGCGGCATTGTGGAGGACTGTTCCCGGGAGGAGGCCGCAGACCTTTCCCCGGGCTTCTCCAAAGGCGACCTCGTCATCGCGAATCCCATGGTGACCTGCGGGGAATGCGACAGCTGCCGCCGCGGTGATTTCAACACCTGCGAGGCGCTCGGCTTCATCGGCGAAGTCCGCCAGGGGTGTTTCACAAAATATATCTGTCTCCCGGAAGGCAGCCTGATCCGTGTCCCGAAGCCCGCGGGGACAGATTCCGTGCCGGAGGAGTCTTTCCAGGTCTACATGCAGAAAATGGCCCTTGCGGAGCCCCTTGCGGTCGCGGTGAATGTATGTAACCGCGCCGGTCTGACTGCCGGCGGCGCAAACGCTGAGAATCCTGCTTCTTCCGGACAGCAGGCCGCTTCAGACCAGGCGGCGGCTTCCCTCGCCATCATCGGCGCCGGGCCCATCGGCCTCCTCACCGCCGCCCTGGCAAAACAGGTCTGCGGCATAGAAAACGTCACTGTCGTGAACCGCTCGGAGACCCGGCGGCACATTGCGGAGCAGCTGGGAGCCCTCGCGCTTCCCGCCCTTCCCGACGGCGCCCGCTTCGACAAAGTCGTCGAAGCCGCCGGCAGCCCCGCCACGCTCCGCCTCGCTCTGGAGCACGTCCGCGCAGGCGGTCAGGTGCTCGCTGTCAGCGTCTTTGAGGACGGTGACTGCCCGATTGACGCAAACCTCATTGTCGGTTTCCAGATCACCCTCACCGGCTGCAACTGCTACACCACGGCAGATCTCGAAACCGCGGTGGCGCTCCTCGCTTCCGGACGGATCGACATCTCTTCGATCATCACGGACATCGTCTCCCTCGACGAGGGCAAAGCCGCCTTTGAAAAGCTCTGCGCGAAGGACCGTCCAGCCGCAAAGATTCTGTTCCGCATGGAATAGACACAATAGGGTAGAGACGGCCCTGCCGCCCTCTGCCCCCCGACCGGCCCGCGTCCGCCGTCAGGCGGAAAAACTCCTTACGCGGGCCGTGTCATAATAAAACAGGGCAGAGGAGGCCTGCAGCCCTCTGCCCTTCCGCGAACCCTTGTCCGGAACTGCTGTATTATTCGTCGATCTCCTCGTATTCGTCCGCTTCTTCCTCTTCAAGGGATATATCTTCTTCCTCGTATTCGTCTTCCTCTTCTTCGTACCCGCCTTCTTCCTCGAAATCATCCGGATACTCTTCGTCCCCTTCGGTTTCTTCCGTGTATTCCTCCTCCTGTTCTTCCGTATAATCCTCTTCTTCCTCTTCGGATTCCCCGGTGTACTCCTGCTGTTCCTCCGTATATTCCTCCTGAGGCTGCTCAGTATATTCGCCCGTTTCCTCCAACGCCTGGTCGGCTCCCTCCACACGGAACACCGTGAACTGATATTCATCAGAGGGCTGGATTTTGACGGAATTCCCGATTGAGACGGAGAACAGCACCCGCATGGCAGGTTCATTCTCCGCGGGACGGATGATCAGGGATCTGTCTTTTTCCTCTTCATTGAGATGGCGCAGCATCAGGATCCGCGGCGATGCCAGGGGCATGACGATGCTCAGGTCAAAATCCCCGCTGAGGGGCATTCCCTGCGCGGTAAAACCGGAACTGACGGCTTTTGATCCAGAAAACACAATCCTTTCCCCTGCCAGATAGCAGTCCGCGGTATTAAAGTCTCCCCTGCTCAGATCCAGTGAAATGGCCTCCTGATCCGGAAAATTTGCCTTTATTTCAAAATAGACAGCGCCGTTCTCCTTTCGTCCGGAGATGTCCATAATAATATTCCTCACATCTGCTTCGGACGCAGCGCCTTCTCCCGCCTGATTTTCCTGTGCCGTTTCCGCGCCCTGCTCTCCCTGCGCTGCCGCGTCAGTGCCTGCCGTGACCTGACTTTCCGATCCGGCCGCAATACTTTCGTCAGCGGGTGCCGCATCCGCAGGAACCCCCGCGCCGGAATTCTCCGCGGAAGCCGCCTGTCCTTCCGCCGCCCCTGCGGACACGCCTGCCTCCTGCCCGGCGGCCTGAGGACTGCCGGTTTCCACTGTTCCGTTACAGCCGGCAAGAAGCATCCCGGCAATGATCATTACGAACAATCTCGTTTTATTCATCATCAAAATCTCCGCGTTTTACAAAGGCCGGCAAAACCTTCCTTTTCTCTTTTTCTGTTTTCTGCTCTATTGTTTTTCCCTGTCTTTTTCCGTCGAAAACCGTCCCGTTTCTCCATGCGTAATCCATTCCCTTTAAACTTCTCCGGTGACAGCCCGTCCCGTTTTTCCAAGGGAAAATCCATTTCCTTTAAACTTCTCCGGTGACGACCCGTCCCGTTTCTCCAAGGGAAATAAACCGCTTTTTCAACGAACTGTCAGGCGCAGCCTTCTCCCTGCCAGGATTTTCCGTTCTGTCGGCTTTTTCTGCTGTGTGCGCCAGGCCGGCCGCGTCCGGTTTT
>JAUNJS010000025.1:10474-16990 GCA_030533125.1 Eubacteriales bacterium
GCCAGCAGATCCAGGCGGAAAATCCGCAGGGCGTCCTCCGGCAGTTCATATCCTTTCCTGCGAAACGCTTCTCCGATGAGCTGTTCGGGACGCAGGTTCTCCCCGACCCGGGAGCACACGCACATGAAAATCCGGGGATCCTTTTCTCCCGATGCTGTTCCGTACAGTTCCTTCTGCCGGCCGGAAACCGCCTCAAAAAACAAGGGTGCGCACGGCGAACTACAACTATGTGTTCTGTACAGTTCCTTCCGCCGGCCGGAAACCGCCCCTTCCGCAGAGCGGCCGTCCAATGTTTTGCAGCCCGCAGCCACCGTATTTTCAGGATCCGGAACTCCGTCTTCGATGTAAATACCGTAGATCAGCGGTTTCATATCCAGCGTGCGGAACCCTCTTTTTGTCTCCTTTGTCCAGGGAATCGTATCCTGTGCCACAAAGTCCCGAAGGATCTGCCTCCAGTCCGGAGGCAGTAAGCCGCTTCGCCGATAAGTCCCGCGAAAGCGCACCTCGTATTCAGCCGCCGCCACGATCGACATGGCTTTTTGCGGTTTCTTTTTTCCTTCTCCTCCCCCGCCTGCGGGAACAGGGTCCCCGAGCTGGCGGAAATCCAGAATCTCCAGCCCTTCGGGCATCAGCGGCCGCAGCTTCTCCAGGGCCTGCCGCGTAGTGACCCGCGAAGCGAGCTCCATGTCGACATACTCTCCGCTGCTTTCATGTCCCAGCCCCAGTGGCATCGCCGTGGACATGATCATGCGCGGAGTCACACCATCCGAGTACCGGATCGGAATGCCGGCGCGGCGGATGCATTTCTGCAGAAAACGCATCAGTTCCAGGTGTCCGACAAACTTCATTGTGCCGCGCTTGGCGAGGCGCATGCGGACTTTATAACAGAGTTCCTCCTCCCCCGCGCCTTCTGCCCCGGGCTCTCTGCACTTCCAGCGATCTGCCGGTTGTTCACGAAGTACAAGCTCTTCCTTCCCTGCGCCTTCTGCCCCGGGTTCTCTGCACTTCCAGCGATCTGCCGGTTGTTCACGAAGTTCAGGCTTTTCCTTCCCCGCGCCTTCTGCCCGGGCTTCACCCGCATCCCGCGCGGTTTCCGCCGCCTGCGCGGCTGCTGTTTCCCGCATACCTTCGGACTGCTGTGAGCGCACTGTCCCGGCGATGCCTTTTTCCGGCATATTCCCGGTTTTTTCCGAAGGATACGTCAAAACACCTTCTTTTCCACCGGATTCCACGTCCGGCAGACTCCCGGCACCGGGTTCCGGCGGAATCCCGTCCGCGCCGCGCAGGCAGACGCCGCAGCCATACTCCGCGGCGCCGCAGCCGCTGCAGGCCTCGCGGCAGTTGGGTGTGAGGACCCCCGCATGCGCCTTTTCCCATTCCCGCCAGAGAAAATCCCGGCGGACACCGGCGTCAATAAAATCCCAGGGAAAGATTTCGTCTTTATTGCGTTCCCGGACAGTATAAAAATCCATGTCGATGCCGGTATTGGCCGCGGCCTGTTCCCAGCGCGCGTAGTTCCAGGTCTCGATCCAGCAGTCAAACAGCGCGCCGAGACGGTAGGCTTCGAGAATCAGGTCTGCCACACGGCGGTCGCCCCGCGCGAGGACACCCTCGAGATAGCTCCCGTCCGCCTCATGCCAGCTGTAAAGAATGCTGCGATGGTTGCGGGCTTCATAAATCGCGTGGTTGACCGTCGCCGAAAACCCGAGATAATCCCCGGGGCGGTACATGCGCGCCCACTGGAACGGGGTGAATGGCTTCGGAACGAAAAAAGAAGTGCTCACCGTGATCTGACAGCGGCCGTTCCGCTTCTCCTTCGGCACCTCTTCGTAATAGGCGGCGGAGATCTTGTTGGCAAGATCCGAGATCGCGGTGCGGTCCGCCTCTGTCTCGGTGGGCAGGCCCAGCATGAAATAGAGCTTGACCTTGTTCCAGCCGCCCCGGAAAGCCTCCCGCGCGCCGGAAAGGATGTCCTCCTCGCTGAGCCCCTTGTTGATGACATCCCGCAGCCTCTGCGATCCCGCCTCCGGCGCGAACGTCAGGCTGCCGCGCCGCACGTCCTGCACCTTTGCCATCAGATCCAGCGAAAAGGAGTCGATCCGCAGCGAGGGCACCTGGAGCTTTACCCGGTCCGCTTCGTAATGCTCCGAAATATGCTCCACAATCTCCCGGATACAGGAATAATCACTGGAACTGAGCGAGCTCAGCAGGATGTCGTCCTGCCCGGTATTCCGGAGCATTTCGTCCGCGTATCTTTTGACAGTCGAAAGATCTCTCTCCCGGTTCGGGCGGTAAATCATGCCGGCCTGACAGAACCGGCATCCCCGGATGCAGCCGCGCTGCAACTCCACTGCCACACGGTCCTGCGTCACCGTCAGAAACGGGATCAGCGGCCGGACCGGATACGGGGCCCGCGCCGGATCATCCAGATCCGCGGCCACCTGTCTTCGCACACGTGCGGGAATCTCCCGCCCGTCTGCCCGTACTCCTTCCTGCGCTTTTTGTGTTTCAGGACATGTTTTCCCGCCCGATGAACAGCCCGCCTTGTTTTTCGGTGAAAAAGACGCGATCGTCCCGTCCGCCGTGTATGTCACTTCGTAAAGAGAGGGGACATAAATCCCCGGAATCTGTGCCGCCCCGCGCAGGAATTCCTCCCGGCTCCAGCCATGCGCCCCGGTTTTCACGCAGCGGTACAGGTCCAGCAGGGCGTCGTACGAGGTCTCTCCGTCTCCGATATAAAACAGATCAAAAAAGCGGGCCAGCGGTTCGGGGTTGCAGGCACAGGGGCCGCCTCCGATGACGATCGGGTCCTCCTCCGTCCGGTCCGTCGCGTCAAGCGGAATCCCCGCCAGGTCGAGCACCTGCAGAATATTTGTATAACACAGTTCAAACTGAAGCGTGAAGCCAAGAAAATCAAAATCCCGGAGCGGGTCCTGGGATTCCAGCGCAAAAAGGGGGATTTTTTCCTCCCGCAGGAGCCTGTCCATGTCCGTCCACGGAGAAAAGACGCGCTCGCACCATGTGTCCTCCCTGCGGTTGAAGAGCTCATACAGGATCTGGATGCCCAGATGGGACATTCCGATCTCATAGACATCCGGAAAGCACATGGCAAAACGGACCGCGGATCTCGCGCTCTTTTTCACGCGAAAATCCCGGTCCTCCTTGTAGACCGCATTGATTTCATTTCCCAGGTACCGCGCCGGCTTCTGCACCCTGAGCAGAAGCTCGTCCGGCAGCGCCTGCCTTCTCTCCATCCTGTCCTCCCTGTATGCCGCGTCCGTCCCGGGCGCTCTTCGCGGCTCCGGATCCAACGTTTCGACGGCCCTTCTACGCCCCCTGAATGCCGCACCTGTTCCGGGCGCTCTTCGCGGCTCCGGATCCAACGTTTCGACGGCCCTTCTGCGCCTACTGTATGCCGCGTCCGCTTCGGGCGCTCTTCGCGGCTCCGGATCCGGCGTTTCGACGGTCCTTCTGCGCCTACTGTACGCCGCTTCCGTCCCGGGCGCTCTTCGCGGCTCCGGATCCAACGTTTCGACGGTCCTTCTTCGTCCCCCCTGCGCGTCGCGTCCCCCGGGGGACACTTTTCACGTCCGCAAAGCACCTGTCCCCTGTCTGTCACTCTGTGACAACGAGGTATTCAAAACCGGCTTCCCGTACCCAAACGGAGACGTTCCTGCCCCTTGTCCCGAAAACGCCCCAGCCCTCTTCATCGATGATGACCGGGTCAGGGAAGCAGCCAAGGGCATCGCGGAAGCTCACACCGGCGCACTCTTTTCCCATAAACATTTTCTTTTCGCCGTCCTCCGCGTTGCTCAGGACGACGGCGAGGCCGGATTCCGGATGCTCCTGCGTCCCCCTGCGGACCCATCCGAGCACATGCGGATCGTCGAAATAGTCCTCCTGTTCCCCGTAGGCATATCCGCGCCGGATTTTAATCATTTTTCCCAGATTGGGCACCATCGGCCTGTCCTGCACGGGATTTCCATAGTAATCCGAGTAAAACACACACGGCGTCCCACCCTCGCGCAGCAGAATGATCGCGTAAGCCAGCGGCTTGAACCAGTCCGCCACAAACGACTGCAGGCTCTGTCCGTACTGTGTATCATGGTTGTCCACGAAGGTCACCGCGTATCCGGGCCGCTCCTTCACCAGCGTATTGTCAAAAATCTGCCGCAGGTCATAGTCTCCGTCCGCCCGGGACGCGTTAAAAATATTGTAATGGAGGGAGACGTCGAACAGGGACATCTGCTGATTGACCTCATCGTGATAATAAAGCAGACGCCCGACGTCCGAATTCCAGTACTCGCCGACAGCCGGCAGCTCCGCATGCAGCTCGCTGCGGACATTATGCAGCAGTTCCCTGTAGAAACCGAAACTGATGTGCTTGACCGCGTCGAGCCGCAGGCCGTCGATCCCGGTCTCCCGGATATACCACAAAAGCCACTTCCGGATCTCCTCGCGGACCGCCGGATTGCTCATGTCGACATTCATGCCCATCAGATAATCGTAGTTTCCCTTTTCCGGATCCGTATCCGGATTCCATCGTTTTCCCGCGAAGCGGTAAATCAGACCTTCGTCACGGTTAAACTCGTCATAATCCGTGCCGGAAAAATGCGTGTGATCCCAGATGAAATCGCTGTATTTCCCCTGTCTGCCGGGAAACGTAAACTTTGACCACACCCGGACCTTATGCTCCCCTTCCACCTGCTGCGTGCGGTCCTCCGGGGAATCCGACACCGCGATCACTTCCTCCGCTTCATCCGCGCCCATGCGGTGATTGAGTACGATGTCCGCAAACACCCGGATTCCGACATTGTGAAAAGACCGGATGGCATCGAGATATTCCTCTTTGGTCCCGTACTTCGTCCGCACAGTATCCTTCTGGTCAAATTCGCCCAGGTCAAACAGATCATAGACGCCATATCCGACATCATCCTGCGCCTGCCCCTTATACGCCGGCGGGAGCCACACGTCTGTGACCCCGATCTCTTTCAGATTCTCCGCCTTGGCAGCACAGCGTTTCCACCACAAACCGTCGTTGGGCAGATACCACTCAAAATACTGCATCATTGTACTGTTAACTGACATAGCATCCTCTCAGCCGCACGCGGGCGGCATCCTGTATCCAAATCCATTCCATGGTCTTCCCGCGCGTCATGTTTCGGCATCGTCCACGTGCGCGCGCCGTGTGCGCGGATGATATTCCCGGGAACCCCCGGTGTTCCCGCGCGTCATGTCCCGGCATCGTCCCCGTGCCCGCGCCGTGTGCGCGGATGGTATCCCGGGGACCCTTGGTCTTCCCGCGCTTCATGTCTCGGCATCGTCCACGTGCGCGCGCCGTGTGCGCGGATGGTTCCCCGCGCGCCGCATTCCGCCCTCGCGGCCGGCCTGCTCCGGAGGAAGAACAATAACCTGCGAGTTGTTTCCGACGAGGATTCTGATGACAAAGAAAAAGAAGGCAAGAACCAGGATCGGGATTACGCAGGAGGTAATAATCATGACGGCGATCGACTCCATAAACCGGCTCAAAACGTTCTCCAGCTCCTTCAGTTTTTCCTCCGAGACCTGCGTGACGCCTGCCACGGCTTCCGACGCGCTCTCAGAGAGTGTGGAGGGGATTCCCCGGATCTTGTCCCAGAGGCTCCGGGAATCTTCCTCGCCGCCCTGCGCCTCTGTACCTGCCTGTTGCTCTCCGTCCGGTCCTGTCTCTGACTCCTGCTGATCAGGATTAATCCCCTCCGTGGCGTTCTCAACAGCCTCCAGCGTCGAATCGATGGAAGCCTGATAAGTCGTCTCGATTCTGTCTGAAATCCAGATGCTGGCCGGGATCACCAGAAAGAGCGCCAGTCCGAGACCGATCAGCCTGAGACCTGCGTACCACAGCTGCGATCTCCGACTCAGCCAGAATATTGAGAAAATGAGAAGCAGCAGTCCGATCGGGATCAGAACCCTGAACGCCACAATCCCCATGACCACCACCAGATATTTTTCCAGATAAATGGCACACAGGACAATCAGAAGATACTGGCTGAGATCAGCCAGCTTATCTGCCACCGGCGTCGCGGTATCTCCCGGCAGGAGCGTGATTGTCACCGACGTGGCTGTGGCCGCCCCGGCAAGTTCCATGACGTCATTCTTTTTTTCGTCAAGTTCTTCGATTGAATGCGCGTGCGTCCCGGGAGAAGCCATCTTCTCCGCAAAAAAGGTGGCTGAAAAAACAGCTGCAGCCAGAAAAATCAGCGCCAGGATCAGATTCCTGCGCAGAGCCTGCTCTCCGTTTCTCATTTTACTCTTCTCCTGTTCTCCGCGTTTTCCCCGGATTCTCAAGACATCGTCTGGCGGAATAAAAGCGGCCTTTCATGATTCAGTGCCGGAGAATGGTCTCTCCGGCACAGCCTTAAAGCATCGGTTCCGCAGACCGGCTGCCTGTACGATCGTCGTTTTTTCATTCTGCCGGGCCTGCACAGCCCGAAACAGTGGTTCCGCAGACCTGTTCCGCAATTCTATTGTGAATTC
>JAUNJS010000590.1 GCA_030533125.1 Eubacteriales bacterium
TCTCCGCCCGGACAGTCTCCGCGCGGGCAGTCCCTTCAGGGAAAACCGTTCTGCGGATCATTTCGCGCAGCATGCGGAAAAAACACTCCCCGCGGAAAGCCTCTTTCCGTTCGAGGCGGCTCTGCGGCGCCCGGGTCTCTCCTTTATCTGCGAGTGCAAAAAAGCCTCCCCTTCCAAAGGGCTGATCACGCCGGAATTCCCGTATCTGGACATCGCGAAAGCCTATGAGGCCGCCGGCGCCGACTGTATCTCTGTCCTGACCGAGCCCCGATGGTTTCTCGGAAAAGACGAGTACCTGCGGGAAATCGCTTCCTCCGTCAAAATTCCCTGCCTGCGCAAGGATTTCACGGTCGACGAATACATGATCTACGAGGCAAAGGTCCTGGGCGCCTCCGCCGTGCTGCTGATCTGCTCGATCCTTTCTCCCGCGCAGATCCGGGACTATCTGCAGCTCTGCGATCAGCTGCAGCTGTCCGCCCTTGTGGAGGCGCACGACGAGGCGGAAATCGATACCGCGCTCGAAGCCGGCGCGCGTGTAATCGGCGTCAACAACCGCAACCTGAAGGATTTCTCCGTCGACACGGAAAACAGCCGCAGACTGCGGGCACGGATTCCCCGGGACGTGCTCTTTGTCTCGGAATCCGGTGTCAGGAATGCCGGGGACACCGCGAGGCTTCGAGAAATCGGCGCGGACGCCGTCCTGATCGGCGAGGCCCTGATGCGCGCCCCCGACAAGCGGGAAATGCTTCGACAGTTAAGAGGTTCTTTATGATCCTGCCGATCTATACGACGATTTTGCGACAAACGGGAAATGCTTCGACAGTTAAGAGGTGCGCTATGACGAAAATCAAACTCTGCGGACTCTCCCGCCCCGCCGATATCGAAGCGGTGAACGCGCTGCGGCCGGACTATATCGGTTTTGTCTTTGCCCCCGGAAGCAAGCGGTACGTCACGCCCGCGCAGGCCTCCGCGCTGAAGAGCCTGCTGGCTCCCGGGATCCGCGCCGCCGGCGTCTTTGTCAACGAGGACATCGAGGTCATTGCCGGGCTCGTCCGGGATCAAATAATCGATGTTGTACAGCTCCACGGAAACGAAGACCGGACATATCTGCGGACGCTGCGGGGAAGAATACAAAACTCCGGTTTCCCGGGACATCCTTCGCCCGAACCACTGATCCTGCAGGCTTTCCGGATCCGGTCTTCCAAAGACGTCACGGCAGCGCGAAGCAGCGGCGCCGATCTTGTCCTTCTGGACGCGGGCGCGGGGGACGGCAGGATCTTCGACTGGACGCTGCTGGAGGACTTTCAAAGGCCCTTTTTCCTCGCGGGCGGGCTGACGCCCGGCAACGCCGCCGACGCGGTCCGGGCCCTCCACCCGTACGGCCTGGACGTCAGCTCCGGGATCGAGACAGACGGACGGAAGGACCCCGCGAAAATGACCGCTTTCGTACGGGCTGTCCGCACCGCGGACCGGATGGAATAAAGCAGCGTTTCCACGGCCCCCATGTCGGGGCTTCCCGGTCCCTCCGGGGTGTTAAAGCTCTCCGGTTTGCTCCGTGCCTGCGCGCTGCCGCAATCCCGCCCGGCGAAAAACACCCGGAGAACCGGAGGACTGGTGGATTGCTTCGCGCCTGCGCTCCCGCAATCACTGCAGAAACATTTTTTACCGCATTTTTTCAACACCAATTAATCGACGAGAGGTATTCCCATGACCAATCCCAACGGGCGCTTCGGCATCCACGGCGGACAGTATATCCCGGAAACTCTGATGAACGCCGTGATCGAGCTGGAAGAGGCCTACAACCATTATAAAAAAGACCCGGACTTCAACCGGGAGCTCGCGGAGCTTTTCAACGAATACGCGAACCGCCCTTCACGCCTGTATTTCGCGAAAAAAATGACAGAAGACCTGGGCGGGGCAAAGATCTATCT
>JAUNJS010000591.1 GCA_030533125.1 Eubacteriales bacterium
TTTCTGACATAGATTTATCGTAAACGGCAAAAGTCTTCGTCGTTTACTTAAAACTGACGCACACGGCCGCGCAATGGGGATCCGGCGGCTTACGCCGCCCGCGGCCGGCGCGGAGTAAGCGGCATAATGCAGGCATTTATGTCGCTTTCCGTAAATATACCCGACACACACGATCAGCGGAACGATCAGATAGCCCGGGAATCGGGCATTTATGTCGCTCTCCGTAGACATGCCCGACACACACGATCAGCTGACCGATCAGCTAACCCGGGAGCCGGGCATTTATATCGCTTTCTGTAAATATGCCCGACACCGCATGCAGGAAGATGTCCGGCGCTGTGCGTGAAACAGGTCTTTACCCCCAAGCCTTATTCCAGCACAATGTGCGAAAATACTTCCCCGATGCTGTCGTGGAACGCCAGGTCCGCGTAGCTGTCCCGGCTTGTGGCGTCGCGATTGACGATCACGAGGTATTTGCCCCTGTACGAGCTGACCAGGGAGGAAGCCGGATAAACGGTGAGCGAAGTCCCGCCGACGATCAAAAGGTCCGCCCGCGCGATCAGCCTGCCGGCACCGGACCAGGCGTCCTCGGGCAGCATCTCGCCGTATAGCGTGACATCCGGCCGGATCTTTCCGCCGCAGCTGCAGTGCGGCACGGCCTCCGTGCTGGTATAGATTGCGTCGGAGGGGTATTTTTTCCCGCAGCGGTCACAGTAGTTGCGCAGAGTCGATCCGTGCACCTCATAGACGACCTTGCTGCCCGCCTCCTGGTGCAGTCCGTCGATGTTCTGTGTGATCACGCCGTCGAGTTTTCCTTTTGCCTCCATTTCAGCCAGTTTATAGTGCGCCTTGTTGGGCGCGATTCCCCTGGCGTCCATCTTCTGCCGGTAGAACTCGTAAAACACCTTCGGTTCCCGCTCCAGGCAGGGATTGCTGAGCAGATACTCCGGCTGATAGGCGTCAAACCGGACGTCATGCTGATTATAGAGTCCGTCCTTGCTGCGAAAATCCGGGATTCCGCTCTCTGTGGAGACTCCCGCGCCTCCAAAGAAAGCGATGTGCTTCGAGACGGCGATCATTTCATTGAGCGCCTCATACTTTTCCTCCCCGCGAAGACTCTTCAAGTGCGCCTTTTCTTCTTTCTGTGACGCAAAGCATCCGATGTGTTTCATCCCTGTTTCCTCCTCTCACAAGCAGCTCTCATAGTGAAAACCTGTTGAAAAACAATCCGGTTCTGTTTCCGGGGTGTTTTTGCATTCTCCCCGTTTTTTCTCCTCTGTCACGATTCGCTTCCTGTTCCCGTCAGGCCGATCTCAGCGGCGTACGGCCGCATTCCGTCGATGCAGATCTCCGCGACCTCTTTCACCTCCATGCCGAGCATCTCGCAGCCCTTTTTGATCAGTTCCCGGTCACACTTGGCGGCAAACCGCTTGTCCTTGAATTTTTTCATAAAACTCTTCGTATTGAGATCCGTGATCCCGTTCGGACGCATTCTCGCAGCCGCTTCGATGATCCCGGTGAGCTCGTCCACCGCGAAGAGACTCTTCTCCATGTTGGTCCGGGGTTCGACATCATTGATGATCCCGTATCCGTGGCTCAGGATCGCCCGCACTTCCTCCTGCGTCAGACCTGCTTCCAGCAGCGGCTGCTCGGTGTGCAGCAGGTGCTCCTCCGGATATTTTTCATAATCGTAGTCATGAAGATACCCGATGGCCTTCCAGTGCTCTTCATCCTCCCCGAAATGCCTCGCCATAGCCCCCATGGCAGCCATGACATTTGTGCTGTGGCGGATGAGATGCTCCTGCGTCACCATCTGGGCGTTGATTTCCTTAGCCCGTTCCAATGTGAGCATATTTGTGTCTCCTCTTTCCAGTGATCACCTGTGATGAACTTTGATTACATGTGATCTTCTGCTATCACC
>JAUNJS010000209.1 GCA_030533125.1 Eubacteriales bacterium
GCCGCCGACGCGGAAGCCGGCGAAGGCCCGGACCACAATGCTGCCGCGAACGAGGACCTCGACCACATCGCCGGGCTTCCATTCGCCGGCCTGGCTGCCCTGGCCGGTGGCCATGTCCTGGGCGTCCGGATAGGTGTCGGGCGTCTTGTTCGCGGCGCGGACCGCGAAACCGACGAAGCGCTCGAAGGTCTGGGAGCCGTTGGGGATGAAGTTGACAACCCCGTCCCCCGTATCCGTCAGGAAGACGGGGGCCCCGAAGGGGATCGTGGTTTCATCGACGTTTTTCAGGGAAACGACGATATCGTCGACCGACCGGGAGATCGCGCCCGGCCAGCCTTTGTCGAAGGTGGAAAGGATCTTGCCCATAGTGGTGGAACCTCCAATTCTTTTTTCAAAATAATGTAGGAAAGGATAAGGGGGCTTTCCGCAAGGAATCGCACGCGAACCGCGGGCGGGATCCCCGCCTCGCGCACCGCACGCGGAAGCGCCCCCTGGAGCCCCTTCGGTTACTTCTTATGGCAGTTGACATTCCGGGAAGCCATGATGCGCTTGCCGAGGTCGGCGGGATTGCCGCGGGCGGGCTTGCGCTTCAGGGCGGCGAGGGCATTGTAGGCGCCGGTGCCGGCGCCGGCATCCGCGCCGCGGCGGGCGGCAGGCCTGTGCAGGCGGGCGGCGATGTCCGCGCAGACGCGGGCGCGCTGCTTCTTCGGCATCTTCACCAGGGCGGGACGGACCGCTCTCAGGGCGGTGCGCAGTGCGTCACCGGCGGAGAGGGCTTCCCGGTTTTCCTCGGGGTCGCACTCGTCTACGAGGGGATCTGTGGGATCCAGGACTTCGGAGACGGCTTCGGCGGCGACGGGGTCGAGAATCTCCCCGACGATTTCGGCAACCTCTTCGGGATCGATCCCGAGGCTTTCGGGCAGATCTTCATCCGGGAGGATCGCCTCTTCTTCAGCGGCCGCGGCGGCTTCGATGGCTTCCTCGACAGCTTCAGCAATTTCTTCGACAGGATCGGCAACGGGATCGGCGGGATCATCGTCAGCGGCAGGCGCGGGGGTCAGCAGCTCGATCAGCCGGTCCAGGCGGGACACGATATCCGCCAGGGTGGCTTCGTCCACGACGATCGTGGCTTCAGGGGTTTCAATCACGGCCTCGGGTTCGGCAGCGGCGGCAACGGCTTCGACGACAGGGGCGGCGGCAGCCGGCGCGATTTCCGCCACCGTTTCGGCGATCGCTTCGACGGGCGTCTCGGCGGCTTCGGGTTCGATCATCTCCTCGATGATCTCCGCGACGGTCTCGATGTCGCCGTCTTTGGCCATGCGGGCCAGGATGCGGGAAAGGGATTTCTTCATAATGTGTGTACTCCTTTCGGGTTTGTTTACTTTGTGGTCCTTAATACAAACCCGCGGTCCGGCGCGGCCGGCGTCGACGACGGCCACGTGGTTCCCGCGGATCTTTCGCTGGATATAGGTTCCGTTTTCCTCGTGCAGCTCGTAGGTATAGCCGCAGGAGATTTCCCGCTTGCCGTCCAGGATCAGGTCTATCAGGACGGGATCGGTAATGATCAGGTCAGCCAGGAGGAGGTCGCTCTCCTCCCCCGTTCCCCGGCGGACGTTGTGGGCGTGGCCCTTCTGCAGGGCGCGGATGTTCCCGATGTCCACGCCGTCGGGCGGGTGGTCGTTGGTGACCGGCATGCCTTCGAAGGAGGCGATTGTCTCAGGGGAGAAGACTTCCGACTCGGGGCGGACGACAGAAATCATATCGGGCGGACCGATACTCGGCATTCCGAGCTCCTCCGGCAGATATTCCTGCGTACCGGTCCGGGCCACCGGTACATTCAGACAGAGCAGATATCCTTCCGGCTCTCTCCGGGAGATATTTTCAGAAAGTCGCGTACCGTAGTAATGCATGTGGCTCTCCTTTTCAGAAAGATAGGCATAAGAAAAGCCCGGCGCGACTTTCCGGTCGTCCGAGCTTACTTTTGCAGCCTAATTATCTCATAAATAAAGCGTGCAGGCAAGTGCATTATGGTGAAGAAAAGTGAAGTGTAAACGAAGGCCAGGCGGCCGCCTTAACTTTTACGCCTCTCTGACTGATTCAACCGGCACGGATTTAAGATACAGCGTTTCAGGGCTGATATCAACATCTCCCGGCCATACGACCGTCCCAAATTCAACGCGTGCAGATGAAAACACATCCTTCACCCGCTTGTATGCAGGCAAAGACATCAACGCGGTCGCGTCAAAAACACGGTGCTCACCGTTCCGGAAGGTCAGCAGAAGCTGATAATCCGAACCGGTTTCAACCGTTGAAACCCGGGGCAATAGTTCTTCGCTGCCATAAATATATTCCATATGATCATTCACGGCATTTTCGTCCCCTCCTGCGGCAATCATTATACCACACGAAAAAGAGATGAACAAGAAACAGAAAAGGCGGGAAAACTACAGTTTCGTATACAGTCCGATGCTTTCGCCGCGGATCTTCAGTTCGGCGAGGGCCTGATCGGCGGTGAGCAGGCCGATTTCATAGGCTTTGAAGACATCGGCGGTGAGCTTCTGCGCAAGGTCGGCGCGCTCGGTATTGCTGATCGTCATGACCGGGCGGAAGACGATCTCCATATCCTCCGGGACGAAGCCCCAGCAGGAAATGGCCAGGATCGGCAGGAGCCTTTCCAGGGCCGGGCGCAGATGCCGCTCCTGCAGCTGGGAGATCATGTCATAGTAATTATGCAGGTCCGCCTCCCCGGTGGCGTTCATGCCCTCGGGACTGCGGCCGAAAAGCTTCGTCGCGGGGATTTCCGCCGCGCCGGCCATGTCCAGCATGAACGCTTCATAGACGTCCGAAAGGCCGGAGAAGGAATAGGCGTGATTCTCCAGGGAATCCTCAGTGGAGATGAGCTGCAGGCCGTAGGAAGTGCGGAGGCGGTTCTCGTTCGACAGGGTCTGCATGAGGACGGAACGCATGTTCTCATCCCCGAAGGCGAGGTGCGAGCCAAGGTCCCCCATTTTGAGGGTGGTGATGTTCGCCTGGAAGATCAGTTGGGCGATGTTTGCCGAGGTGGCGGAGCGCTTCTGCAGCTCGTCCCAGAGATGCTCCAGCTCCGACGCGCCCCAGTAATCCTCCGAGACGGATTCCATGCGCGGAAGCTCCCGGCCGATGAAGCGCAGGACGCGGGAATGATGGATCCGGACCGCGCAGGACACAGCGGACGAAACTGACGCGGGCCGCCCCGGGACCTGGGCCGCACGGTTCCATCCCTCGTTCCACTCAAGATTGACGGTATAATACATGGGCAGGCCGAAATCGGGATCGTCCAGGTCCGTGACCAGCTCGAGGGAGGGCTCGATGCCCTGGGCCCGGTCCAGGACCAGCAGGCCCTGGAAGCAGCCGGGAAGGAGCATGTCCGGATCCAGCGGCTGATCCAGCATATCCTCCTCGCCGCGGATCACCATGAGGGCAAGGGAGCCGCCGTAGAGGCGGGCCATGCGGATGGCGTTGGTGATTTCCTGCTTGACGGAGTGCTTTGCTTCCAGGCGATAGATATCGTGAAGGGCGTTTTCCGGCAGGGCCGTCGCGAGGGTGTACCAGGCGCGGGTCATGTCGTCGGAGGGCATGTCGATAATGCGCCGGACAAGCCAGTTCTCCCGGTAGGACACGGTCAGGAGCTCCGTCTGGGACGTGAGGCCGGAACGGTGAAAGGTGCCGGAGGCGATGAGGGGAGAATCCTCCCCCAGGAAGGCGGCGGCGTTGGAATAGCCGTCCAGGGCGGAAAGGATCTCCGCGACGGCCTGGGGTTTGGTCAATGGTGTTCCCTTCTCCTGCTTCGGGATCGGTGTAGGCCTTTGGTTTTTGTAACGGGTGCGGTTGCGTTTGCGGGACATATTTGGTTCCTCCGTTTTCACAGGCATGAAAAAACAGACCCTGAGATCTTCAGGATCTGTTCCGACAGGATAATCATATCACCATGAATCGATGCACACAAGTGAAGAATAGTGAACTAATTCAGTCAGATCCGATGCGGTCTGACTGTTTTTATTTGCGTTACCTTTTGCATATTGACATATTCAACAAGTGGAATTATTATTCCATATGTGGAATATATGGGAGGTGCTTTCATGCTGAAGCATGGCATTCTCGGACTGATCAACAACGGAGACAAGACCGGGTACGAGATTATGACGGTGTTCAGGGATTCGCTGAATCATTTCTGGACAGCCCAAACCAGCCAGATTTACAGGGAACTGCAAACAATGGAAAAAGCCGGCTGGATCAGCCAGACTCATGTGGTTCAGGCAGGCAAACCGGATAAAAATGTATTTTCGATTACGCCTGCTGGACACGAAGAACTGCTGCGATGGCTCAGGCAGGATCATATTCCTGCAGGGTACCGCAATCCGTTTCTGCTGAAGACCTTTTTCATGGGTGAGCTGCCGGTGCAGGAAAATATTGAATTCTTCAAGGCGTTTCAGCATGCCGCTGTTTTCGCGGATGAAGGAAAACAGGCGTCAGCCAATGCTGACATGTATCAACAGGCGCTCAGCCATCCGGAAAAAGCGTTGTACTGGAAGCTGACCATCGAATTCGGACGCATGTATGAAAAAATGCAGCGGGAATGGTGCAAATACTGCATCGGGGAACTTGAGAAGCTTCAACATATGACAGAAACCGGGAACTATCACGACTCGCCTGCCATTGCCAAACAGGAGGAAATACAATGAAAGTCATTCTGTACGACCTGGATCACTCTTATGCCGCGGTCGTTGAATCCAAATGCGATCACGCGATCGTGGCTGACGGAAAATATGCCCCCTGTCAGGGCTGCTTTGGCTGCTGGACCAAGCATCCCGCTGAATGCTTCATGAAGGATAAACTGCAGCAGGTTTGCAGGATCATCGGACAGGCAGATGAACTGGTCATTATCACGAAAAACCTGTACGGCGGATACAGCGCCGCTGTCAAAAATATACTGGACCGCTCCATCGGAACATCCACGCCTTTCAGCACCTACCGGGGAAGACAGATGCATCATACACTCCGATACGGGAAGCATGATCTGTGGAAGGTGATTGTTTACGGCGAAATAACCGAAGCAGAAAAAGCCAGCTTCCGTTATCTGGCGGAGCGCAACGCAATCAATGACGGTTTTGAGCGTTCTGATACGGTGTTTGTTCAGAACTTCGAAGAATTGGAGGGATTACTGTGAAAACGGTATACATTAACTGCAGCCCCAAGAAGAAGTTCTGTGCCTCTTCCTATTTTCTGTTCCTGCAGCGCCTGTTCGCCGGAGGAGAAAAGGTTATTGAAAAGCTGCGCACTCCCGCGGATTATACCCGTATTCTGGATCAGCTTCATGACGCGCAGACAGTCGTGTTCGGTATCCCGCTGTATGTGGACGGCATTCCTTCCCACGTACTTCGGTTTATGGAGATAATGGAGTCTTTCTGCAAAGAAAACGAAATCCATCTCAATGTATACTGCATCGCCAACAACGGTTTTATTGAAGGAAAGCAGAATGAACCGCTGATGCAAAGCTTTGAACATTTCTGCAGCCGCGCAGGGCTGACCTGGGGAGGCGGTGTCGGAATAGGCGGCGGCGTCATGCTGAACGTGACCCGGATTCTGTTTATTGTAAATATCGGGCTGCTGTTACTGAATACTGTGCTCAGTATTGCCAGAACCGGCGATTTCTTCCCGCAGGACGCATGGATCAGTTTTGGGGAAAGCGCGGCGTTTCTGGTGTTCTTTAATCTGGGGGTGCTGTTTTATCTGGGCCGTATGGGTCATTTCATTCGTAAAGGCACTTTCTCCGGAAAAAAGTATACCCGGATCATGGTACCTTCATTCCTGTTCATCATTTTCGCGGACATTTTCTTTATTATCATCTCCCTGTTCCAGGGAGGGCTTTTCCGTGGCTGGCTCGCAAGGAAACAGTCGGCGGAGTAATGCCCAGGAAAACC
>JAUNJS010000592.1 GCA_030533125.1 Eubacteriales bacterium
GCATCACAGGAACTGCCGCCGCCTGCGTGGCTTCTGCAGGCGCCTGAGAGGCCGCCTGAGGGGCCTGTGGGACTGCGGGCATCACAGGAACTGCCGCCGCCTGCGTGGCTTCTGCAGGCGCCTGAGAGGCCGCAGGAGCGGCTCCTGCCGGTTCCGCCGCGCCGTCAGTCTCATCTGCGTCGCTGCCGTCCGTATTGATCTTTCTCGCGGCGCGCACCGTGTCGAACATCTGCATGAATTCCCTGCCGGTGATGGTCTCCTGGCGGATCAGGAAATCCGCGATGACATCGAGGGCGTCCATGTTTTCGGAGAGAATGCGCTTCGCCTCGGCATAGCTGCTTTCCAGAATGCGGCGGACTTCCTCGTCCACCGCCGCCGCCGTGACATCGCTGCAGTTGAGGACAGCGCGTCCCTCGAGGTACTGACTCTCGATCGTGGCGAGTCCCATGAGGCCGAAGCGTTCGCTCATGCCGTACTGGGTGACCATGTTGCGGGCGAGCGCGGTCGCGCGCTCGATATCATTGGCGGCACCGGTTGTAACGCTGTCAAACTTGAGCTCCTCCGCGGCGCGGCCGCCGAGGAAACCGATGATCATCGCCTCCAGCTCCGCCTTGCTGTTGAGGTATTTTTCCTCTTCAGGAACCTGCATGACGTAGCCCAGGGCGCCCATGGTGCGGGGCACGATGGTGATCTTCTGGACAGGTTCGGAGTTTTTCTGCACCGCGCTGATGAGGGCGTGGCCGACCTCGTGGTAGGACACGATCCGGCGCTCCTCCTTGCTCATGATGCGGTCTTTTTTCTCCTTGCCCACCAGCACCTGCTCGACGGCCTCGAAGAGATCCTTCTGGCTGACATACTGGCGGTGATCCTTGACGGCGTTGATGGCCGCCTCGTTGATCATGTTTGCGAGGTCGGAACCCACCGCCCCGCTGGTAGCGAGGGCGATCTCCTCGAGATCGACCGTCTCGTCCATCTTCACGTCGTTCGCGTGCACCTTGAGGATCGCCACGCGGCCCTTTAAGTCGGGGCGGTCGACGATAATGCGCCGGTCAAAGCGCCCGGGACGCAGCAGCGCCTTATCCAGAATCTCGGGGCGGTTCGTCGCGCCGATGACCAGAATTCCCTTGTCGGACTCAAATCCGTCCATCTCGGAGAGCAGCTGGTTCAGGGTCTGTTCCCGCTCCTCATTGCCCCCGCCGTAGCGCGAATCGCGGCTGCGGCCGATGGCGTCGATCTCGTCGATAAAAATAATGCAGGGCGCGTTTTTTGTCGCTTCTTTAAAAAGATCTCGCACGCGGGACGCGCCCACGCCGACATAGAGTTCGATGAAATCCGAGCCTGTCAGCGAGAAAAACGGTACGTGCGCCTCTCCGGCGACAGCCCTCGCGAGCAGGGTTTTGCCCGTTCCGGGCGGGCCCACAAGCAGGGCGCCTTTGGGGAGACGTGCGCCGATCTTGGCGTACCGCCCCGGGTTGTGCAGGAAATCGACGACCTCGACGAGGGATTCCTTCGCCTCGTCCTCGCCCGCGACATCCTTGAACGTAACACCGGTCTCCTTCTGCACATACTCCTTGGCCGTGCTCTTGCCGACCCCGAAAATCCCGCTGCGGCCGCCGCCCATCCGCTTGAAGAGGATGCTGAGCAGCCCCCACATCAGCAGGATGGGGAGCACATAGGAGAGCAGGAACGAAACCACCATTCCGGAACTGTCCGGCACATAGGGATTATATGTGATTTTCGCATCCATCAGCCGCTGGGTCAGCGCGTCCGCGGACTCCGCCATGCCCGTATAAAGCACCGCGTCCGAGTCCTTCAGGCGGATCTCCAGGCGGTCCGACTTCATGTTGACCTCAGTCACTTTCTCCTGCTGGATATATTTAATAAACTCATTGTAGGAGATCTTTCGCGAATCGCCGTT
>JAUNJS010000593.1 GCA_030533125.1 Eubacteriales bacterium
TTACGCCATCATCCGCTTCTCCTCCCGGCACGCAGTTGTCCGTCCAAGTGCTCAGGCCGCATTGCGCCATCATCCTCTTCTCCTCCCTGCCCGCAATTGTCCGTCCAAGTGCCATTGCTCAGGTGGCATTGAACACGTACCTGTCCAGCCTCTCCATGGCTTCCTGCACCCGCGCGCGCGGCAGAGCCAGATTGATACGCAGATGACAGGGGCCGTGGAACATTTTCCCGTCCTGCAGGGCGACGCCGGCGCGCCAGCACAGCTGCTCCAGCTCCCGCAGGGATTTCCCATGTTTTTCGCACCATCCGGTACAGTCCGCAAACAGCATATAAGTGCCCTCCGGGTCGGCCAGACTGACGCCGTCAAAGTGTTCCCGGATATATGCTGCGGCATAGCGCACGTTTCCGTCCAGAACCGCACAGAGCTCATCCACCCATTCCATTCCCCCGGGTGTATAGGCTCCCAGAAGCGCGTGCATGGAAAGAACATTCATCTCATTATAGTGGCACAGCGAAGACTCCTTCCGGATCCGCTCGCGCAGCGTCCTGTTGTAGATAATATGATAGCTCCCCACCAGCCCCGCCAGGTTGAAGGTTTTGGAAGGGGCATACAGCGCAACGGTATTCTCCCGCGCGTACGCGCTGACGCTCTGGGACGGAATATGGCGGTATCCCGGCAGGATCAGATCGGACCAGATCTCATCGCTGATGACCTTCACATCATATTTTTCAAAAATCGCATAGGCCTGCTCCAGCTCCTCAAGCGTCCAGACACGGCCGCACGGATTGTGGGGAGAACAGAAAACCGCCGCGTGAATATGCCCGTCGCGGATCTTCCGCTCCATATCCTCGAAATCCATGCGCCAGGAATCCTTCCCGGATGAATTCTTTTCATAAATCAGCGGACTGTGAACAATATGATACCCGTTATTGCGCAGCGTTCCGGTAAACCCGATATAGGTCGGACTGTGGACAAGCACGTGATCCCCCCGGGAACAGAAAACATTCAGGGCGCTTACGACACCGCCCAGAACGCCGTTCTCGTATCCTATGCACTCTCTGGTCAGAGGCAGCTCCGCCGCTCCCCTTTCCGCGCGGAAGCCTTTTTCCGCCTGTCCAACTCCCGCATGGAAATGCTCTGCTTCCGCCCCGATCCCGTGGCGCTCTCTGTGCCAGCGGATAATCGCGTCATAATAATCCTCCCGCGGCTCAAAATAACCGAAAGCCGGGTGCGCCGCCCGGTCCATGATCGCACGGATAATCCCCGGCGCGGTGGGGAAATTCATATCCGCGACCCACATGGGAATCACGTCAAATCCCTCTGCCGGTGCCTCCGGTGCAAAGCCTCCGGGCTTTCCCACCGCTTCAACCGCGAGCGCATCGAACCCGCGCCTGTCCATGATCGAAGTAAAATCATATTTCATTGCAAATTCCCCTTCTCCGGAAACCGCGTCCCGACTGCTCCCCCGGGCTGCGCTCTTCAGCTATATTTAACCGGTTTTCCTCAGCTGTTTTATCCGGTTTTCCGCGCGAAAAACTCCTGTGCAGCTCCTCCGGTTTCCCTGTAGAAATGATCCATTGACGGATATACGGATTTCCATCTAAAATAGTTTTTAACGACACGCGTAGTTTTATACATGTGTAGTCTGTGACACCAAATCATGGAGCCAGAGTATGAACAACCATATAAAATCAGAAAACATACCGCGTGAAAACCCGCCGGAAGGAGCACCTTCCGCTGTGCAGGGTGCCCCCCGCATGGACGACGATCCCGAAGTCTCTCCCGTTGAAAAACAGGGCACTTCCTCCCCGGAAGGTCCCGAAACCTCTCTCACCGGAGAACAGGAATCCCCCTCCTTGGACGACCCGGAAATCTCTCTCGCCGGAAAACAGGGCACTTCCTCCCTGGAGGGGCC
>JAUNJS010000594.1 GCA_030533125.1 Eubacteriales bacterium
CTGTAAATCCGGTTTTAAACCTGCTGATAATCCGGTTTAAAACTTTCATATTCACAAATCCGTCTTGATATAAAGAAAGGAGAACACCATGGAAAACAATCTCTTTGAAATCGCCCTTCGCGAAAAATACCGCTACAGCTTCAAGGGACAGATCTCGACCGAAGACCTCTGGGATCTCTCCGTCGAAAACCTCGACGCCATCTTCAAAGGCCTCAATGACGAAGTCGCCAAATCCTCCCGGGAGAGCCTCCTGGCGAAAGAATCCAAAGACATCCAGACCCTCCGGAACAAGATCGAGATCATCCGCTACATCGTCGCCTACAAGCTGAACGAGGTCGAAAACAGGAAGAAAGCCGCGGCAAACAAGGCCAAGAAGCAGCGGATCCTCGAGATCATCAACAAGAAACAGGACGAAAGTCTCCAGGGAAAGAGTGTGGACGAACTTCTCGCCATGCTCGACGAGCTGGATGAGAACACCTGACAATTGCACAAAAAACGGGTTTTCATCCGGTCAGCCCCGGCAACTGCCCTGAAAGGAGCCTTCCATGTACGACTGCCCGAACTGCGGGGGAAACCTGCGCTTCGATATCCCTCTACAACAGCTCCACTGTGACTTTTGCGGCACCAATATGGATCCCTATTCCTATGAAAAAAAGAAGGATGCCGTTGAAAGCCAGGTGTTTGAGACGACAGTCTACACCTGCCCCCAGTGCGGCGGAGAGATCATGACCACAAATGTGTCCGCGACGGG
Source organism: Eubacteriales bacterium (assembly GCA_030533125.1). Lineage (GTDB taxonomy): Bacteria > Bacillota > Clostridia > Lachnospirales > Lachnospiraceae > CAG-791. The sequence goes on from JAUNJS010000594.1 coordinate 752, forward strand.
ATTCTGCACCTACTGCGGCGCGTCGACGATCCTGGACAGCCGGATCCGGAACGAGAAGCGGCCGGCCCGCATCATCCCGTTCCAGAAGACAAAGGAGGACTGTAAAAAGGCTTTCGCCGCCATGATGCGGCGCTCTTTGTATGCCCCGAAGCAGCTCAAAAGTCCGGACTATCTGGAAAAATTCCGCGGGATCTATATTCCCTACTGGATGTACGATTTCCATGTCGGAAAAATCCGCGGGATGCACGGCTCGACTTCCTCCCGAAAGGGAGACTATATCATCACAAAACACTATTCCCTGAGCTGCGACATGGACACCGTCTACAACGGCGTCGCGTTCGACGCCTCGTCCTCCCTGGACGACAGCCTGAGCGAATCCATCGCTCCCTTCGACCCGAACGCGTCAAAGGAGTTCACCCCTTCCTTCCTGTGCGGATTCTATGCCGACACAGCGGACGTTCCGGCGGACACCTATACCGGCGACGCCTTCTCCCTGATCGCGGACGATATCGTCGACCGGGCGAAAGCAGAGATCTTTCCCGGCAACGGAGCGGAGACCCCCGATAATCCGGAACGCGTCCTGCAGTACAAAGGCTCCGAACCCGCCTGCGCCCTGTTCCCGGTCTGGTTTCTGACCTACCGCCACAAAGACCGCGTCGCCTACGCCGTCATGAACGGACAGACCGGAAAAATCTCTTCCGACCTTCCCATCGTGGAGGGAAAATACCTCGCGGGTTCCCTGCTTCTGGCTGTCCCGCTCTTTTTCCTGTTCAATGCCGTGCTCACCGTGACAGCCCCGACCGCCCTGCTCCTCACCGCGATCCCCGCCGCCGCGTCCGGATTCGCCTTCCTCTCGGAAATCCGCGCCCAGCTGGCGCTGGAATCGCACGAAGGAGACAAGGGATACGAGGCCGCCATCCGCGTTGCTCCTGAAGCAAAAAAGCAGGACAACGGCGCCGGATCCGTACAGGTCCGGGAGGCCGAAACCGCACCCGCATGGGAAACCACGGACACGCAGACGCAGGATCCTTCCCGATACACGGAAACCTCCGCTTCCCAGGCGCAGAATCCGGAGGCCGCAGCCGCCTATGCGGAGGGAACTTCACAGGCGCAGGGCACGGAGGCCGCAGCCGCCTATGCGGAGGGAACTTCACAGACG
>JAUNJS010000210.1:0-2350 GCA_030533125.1 Eubacteriales bacterium
CCTGACCGGTCACCCCTTCGGTATTATAACTTGAGACTTCGTAACAGGCGACAGGACACTCCTCCGTCAGAAACGGAGTGTTCTATCTGTACACGAATTCCATTCTCCCCATCCGGATTCTGTCTCCCGGCTGTATCATCCGGCTCTCATTGGGACTGAGCCGCTCGCCGTTCAGCCAGGTGCCGTTGGTGCTGTTGAGATCCCGGATGGTCAGTTTCCCGTCCTGTCCCATGGAAAATCTGGCATGCATCCGGCTGACGCTGTTGTCCTCCAGAACCTGATCCACATAATCCCCCGCCTTTCCCACCACACAGGGAAGCCTGTCCAAACGGATCTTTTCTCCACGGAACGTCCCTGTTCCGTAGAGTCCCGCTGCCGGCTCTGTCCCGGGATGAAGCAGGGAAGTCTCTCCGCACGCGGCCGCGGTTCCGACCGGGGAGATGCCCGGGGCAGCAGAATACCCCTGTTGTTCCCTCTGTGCCGCATCCTGCCCCTCCGCATACATCGCATACATCCCCCCTTCGCGGAGTCCGTCCGCATAGAGCCGTCCTTCATAAAATCCTCCCGCATAGAGCGATTCCGCGTACGAATTGTCCGCTTCACTGCCGAACGACGGGACCTCTTCCATGAAAACCGGATTCCCGCGGACAGTTCCGGTCATCCCTTCTTCCCCCGTCTGCCTGCCCGGATCACGGCTTCTCCGCCCGACTGTCTTTCGGATGATCTGAATAATCAGCAGAAGAATTCCGGTTCCTGCCATCAGGCCTCCCGCCGCGCGTGTCAGAATCATTTCCCGTTCTGCCAGCGGATACAGCCTGCCCAGGAAAAAGAAAAAGATTCCCGCCGGCAGAAGGAATCCGCCGGCCGCCGTGATCCATACCCCTTTGCCGCTTCCCCCGCGGGGAGCTTCTGTCTGCTTTCCTGTTTGAGATGCCGTTTTCTCTTTTCCCGAAGTTCCCAAAGGCTTTTCGCTGTTGCTTTTACCATAAGACGCGGGTGCTGCGGCCGCGCGCGTCGCTCCCGCGGTGGTTTCCATGCCGGATCTTTCACTCTCCTGTCCTCGAAAACCATCCATGTCCTCACTCTTTGACGATGCGGCGCCCCCGAAGGCATACTGCCCGGCCTCCGCTGCGGTGCCCCTTGCTTCCCACGGCGCTCCGGTTTCCCGGGACGAGAGAAACCTCTGCTGCCCGCCCTCTCCCCGTGGGGCCACCGGACTCCGCGCGGACATGCCGGAATATCCTTTTCTCTTTTCCGTCCGGATCCCGAGCTCCTCCAGCAGTTCCTTCCGCATCACAAACCCCGGCCGCTGTGCCATCATACAGAGACGGTAGGCAAGTGCCGCCGCCTGTTTGTCTCTGCCGTCCACGCGATCCGCAATAAAAGCAAACAGCGGCTCCCATCCATCTTCCCGGGCTTCCCCCGGATAATAGGCGAAACAGCACTCCTGCTCCCGGAAATCGACGTAAATACAGGCCGGATCCGGAATAATGTGGGAAGTATCCAGCAGATATTCCGCGAGCGTTTCCTCAATCCGCGCCAGATCCTCCAGAAACCTCTGCAGATCCGCGCCCCGTACGGGCCGCCGGTCATAAAGATCAGCAAGGCTCTGTCTCGAAGTAATGTCATAATACAGGAATTCCTGATTGTCGATCGTGCGCCCGCTGCAGGGCAGGAGCCCTCTGATCCTGTTCGCTGCCAGCATCTTATACTGATAGTTGTCCCGCAGCTCCGGCGGGCAGGACAGCACCATATAATTGTGCGAAGCATCGCTGTAATAGGACCGTTTAAGTGTTTCTCCCATACCTCCCGTTACTCCTCCCTTCCGTTCTGTGCGGCAGCTCCCGAAGCGACAGCCAGAATCCTGCGTACCTTCCTGTACACAGCCGGCGGGTCTGTCCTCCGCGCTGTTTTCTCGACGCCAAGGATCCAGATCCTGTTCTGCTCAAAAACGGGAAGCCCAAACAGCGGTGCCTCCACAGCCGCCTTCCCGCGCACCCGGATCGTTCCTCCCTCCGAGGCATCTGATTCAAATCCGGAGAGCATAAACAGCTTATTCCCCATCTGTTCTTCTGCCGCACTCCTGCCGGCCCGGTCTCTGCCGGCCTTTTCAATACTCTGCCGATAGCTCAGTACATAACAGTCCTGTGACAGCACACACCTGTCATACACATAGAAGGACATATACAGAATCATCACAGACAGACATAGTACAACCGGCATGATCATGGACGCCTCCACAGTAAAATAGGCGCCTGCCTCCGATCTGTTTAGTTTCTGTTTTTTCAGCCGTGAGTTTCTTTTCCCTGCTTTCATCTCCGCCTCCTTCCTGCGCGCGCGTATACCAGGC
>JAUNJS010000210.1:2450-5927 GCA_030533125.1 Eubacteriales bacterium
TCCGGCAGCGCTGCAACAGCGTCACCATGTTATCCCGGCGCAGCGTGCCGCCAGCACTGCGGCCCAGACCGCCGCCGAAATTGTCAGGAACGGCATTTTTGTCTTTCTGTCTGCCCTTCGAACAGCCAGAAGAACAATGCCGCAGACCGAGGACAGCATCAGGGAAGCCGCCAGAAGCATCCAGGTTGTCCGCATGCCCAGCATGATTCCCAGGACAAGATAGCATATACCGTCACCGGGACCGGCTGTGCCTTTTGCGGCAAAAGAGAGAAGCAGGAGCAGAGCTCCCGGCATCATTGCGCCGGGAACGGCGGCAACTCCTTCCGTGAGTCCTTCCCGGATTCCTTCCTGAAATCCGATGCGCCATGTTTTCTGCAGCAAAAGCGCGATGACCGCAAGGGCCGCGACAGCCGCGGACACTCCCAGATGGATTCTGCGTCTGCGAAAATCCTGGATTCCGCAAATGACGAGATATACTGAGGACAAAGCCGGAAAAACGAGCCGGCACAGATCTCCCTGTGCCAATAAGGCAAATATCTCTGATTTCATTCCGAATGATTCCCTCCGCATTTCGGACACGGCCGCAGGTGCTTCTGCGCTTCCTCCGCTGTCTCTTCATGAGTCGTACGCTTAAGACGCGAACAGTCGCGTGTGCTGTGGTATCTGTTTCCGTCCGGTGTGATATACACCTTTCCGTCCGGAGACGGATGACAGTATTCACACGGATGATAGATGGATCCGTCATTCGCGCGCAGCTGCCCCAGGCGGGAGGCATCCACCTCCCGGACGTCCGGTTTCAGGTATACACAGTCCGGGTCCGTGTGATAAACCACCCCGTTTTCCGCGACGATGACACGCTTTGAGGAAGCCGGCTCCGCGCCTTCCCCGCTGTCGGCGCCCGTTCCGCTTCCGATTGCGTAACCGGTCCATGCATGGGCAAAATATGTGGTCCGGATCGAATAATCCGGTCCGCATACAACAGGAATAAAAGGTTTTGTCCTGTAATCTGCCTGTATTTCCACGATGTCATCGCCCGAAAGAATCCGGGATTGCAGAAACGAGATCCCTCCGCTCCCGCCCCGCAGACAGGTGCTGTTCATATATTCGCTTCCCAGGCTGCTGCGCACTTTCCCTGTGACAAACGCCAGTGACAGGATGTCCCCCGCCGCCTCGGGAATTGCAACGCCGTCGCCGGCAGAACCCGCCTGCGCATATTCCCGATACCAGGCATATTCACAGACCTGATCCCCCGTCTGCTGCAGAGCAGCCATGACGTTACATTGGAGCCGGATGACATCCAGAAGGGAGATTACGTTCAAAAAAAAGAAGAGAAACAGGGGAAGCACCAGGGCCGCCTCCACTGTCATTCCCGCTTCCGGCCGCGAAGCCTCCCTGAGGAAAAGCGCGATGCCTTTTTGCGAAGGATTTCTGTTGTTTTCTGCCCGGAGAGACTTGTTTTTCATATTTTCCTCAAAATCTGGTGTAACAACCTTCTCTGCCTGCAGTCCCTTAAGACCGCCGGGACCGCCGGCGAATCCTGCGCCAGGTGTCTGCGGCGTCTTTTCCGCACATGACACAGGCGTATTGCAGTGTTACGCGCAAAAAAGCATCGCGCTTTCCTCACGGACGGGACACGGCTGACTCCGCAGTCCCCGGCGCCGCCGGGCGGCGCCCGCCATTCCTTCTTCTCAGTTGTATCCCTCTGTTTTTGTCAGCGTGTATTCATATCCGAAACGGCTGGAAACTGCCGCTGTCATGGAAAAAGCATCCAGGCACCAGTCCATGCGGAACTGACTGTTTCCGGGAGTTTTCCGGATATCCATTTCCATCACTTCCATGGTGCGCAGGCTCTTGACCGAACTTCCTTCCAGGAACAGGAATGCCTGCAGGTAATCCGTGTACAGCAGGCCGCTCCCCTTCCGTCCGCCGCGTATGGCGGCTTCCGGCGCCGCAATTCCCAACAGAGGAGTCTGCCAGGTATCCGGGCTTTTCCACAAAGGCACACGTCCTCCGTCAAAAAGCGTCCGCAGATCCTGGATTGATTCCAGATACGCCCAGGCAAACAGAAGAGCAATCTTGAAGGCTTCTTTCAGCTCAGGACATAGAAGCACTAAAGAGACCAGGGCGGCCAGCGCCTCAGCCTTTTTCATGCGGACAGTATCCGTGAATAAATAGGCACAGTTTGCCGCCTCCCGGACCAGAAGCAGTTTTTCCGCCGTCTTCTCAAGATTCTCCCTGTCTGTCTCCTTTCCCGATAGAATGTACTCGAGCTGATACGCCAGCTTTCCTTTTTCGAGAGGTTTTGTATAGCAGCCGCACTTTTCCCCAAGATACAGATCAAACAGTATTTCGTCCGCCCCCGGATAACCGTGCGTATTTTCCGGCTGCAGAGCATCTCCGTAGTGAATCCCCCGGGAGGAAAGGAGGTCTCCCCCCGAAGATGCTGTTGATACCCCCGAGAGATCTCCGAATACCTGCCGCAGGATCGGCAGAAGTCTGAAACGATTCATCTCCTCAATCGCTTCTTCCGCCGCATTGTCTCCGGATTCCTCCGCATCCTCCCGCTCTTCCTCCGTAAAATCTTCTTTGGCCTTCTTTTTTGCCTCCCTGATTTCTTTCTGCAGGTTTTCCTCCGCCTCTTTTCTTTGCTTTTCCCAAACTGCGCCATCGTCCAGAAGCCCCCGCCAGGAATCCGCGTCTGTCAGAACGGGAGCCAGGATGCTGCCTGCCGGATCCGCGGACATGTAGGCATAAACCTGCTCCCGCAGCGCGCGGGCGCCATCGTCCGCCGCAAACCTCGTCTGATTCACCGTGAGCTCCGTCAGGCGTGTCCCCGTAAAATCTCCGTTCGTGCCGAAAACTGAAGAAACCTCCGTGCTCAGGTTTTTTTCCATATAAGAGCGTAAGTGCTGCTGCACGTTTTCCACGGACGCTGTACCTGTCCCGAAGGAAGCATCCACAAAATACAGGTCATATTGTGTCAGGAGTTCGCGGTGGAATTCCCCCAGCACGGAGCGCGCGGCGACGTTACCCGCAATTTCTGTCTTCATGCGGATGGCATTCATCCGCGCGCCCTCGACCAGCGTCAGCACCAGCGACAACAGAACCGGAATGGAAAGCGCCAGAAAGACGGTCAGATATCCGTCTGCGTACAGGCAGCCGGAGCCCAGGCATGAATACTGTTCTCCCCGGCGAATCCGGTTCCGGGCGGAATCTTTGCGCAGCATCTTCCCGGAGCCGGCAGGACCGGGGTATACCGCCCCGTCTCTGCGGGAGTCCTCTCTCTTCCCGTACAAGTTCTTTCTCCTCCCGTACGCATCTTCTTTTTTCCCTTGTGCATCCTCTCTCTCCCTGTTCACGTCTCCTCTCTCCCCGCGCGCAGTTTTTCCCTTCCGGCGCTTTCTCATCTCCCGATTCCCGGCATCTTTACCCGACATTCCCGCCGCTGTTATTTCTTCTTTTGGATTTCTTCTTTCA
>JAUNJS010000595.1 GCA_030533125.1 Eubacteriales bacterium
AACATGCAAACGAAAAGCATGCAAATGAAAAACAGGTAGATGAAGAACTGAAAAACGAAACCAGTGTAAGTACCAGTGTAAGTGATTACAATGGAAATAATGACCGTGTAATTGAAGGCTATTCAGGTGAAAACAAACCGGTTTGGATTGAACTCGGCCTGCAGACGATCCACGAGCGGACTGCGGAGAGGATTCACCGGGGGTACAGCCTGCCCGTCTTCGAGGACGCCTGGCAGAGGCTCAAAGGCCGGGGCCTCGAGGGAATTCTCCACGTGATCCTCGGCCTGCCGGGAGAGACCCGCACGGACATGCTGGAAACAATGCGTTACATCGCGGAACTCAACCCTCTCCCGGACGGTATCAAGCTCCAGCAGCTCCAGATCCTGCGCGGCACCGCTCTCGGGCAGGAATACCTTCGGGAGCCTTTCCCCGTGATGACCCTCGATGAATACTGCGGCCTGATCCAGGAATGCCTTGCGATCCTGCCCCCGCAGATCGTAATTCACCGGCTCACCGGCGACGGGCCGAAGAGCCTTCTCATCGCGCCGTCCTGGTCGGCGGATAAAAAACGCGTCCTGAACACGATGCAGCATATTCTGGCATAAAGAGACAGCAGAAATCCTGAAACGGATGCCGTCGCGGCCGCCTCGGCAGGGATGCGCAGCATAACATAACAAAAAAACAAAACAAAATAAAATAAAACAATACAATACAATGAAAGTCAGAGCCCGGAAAACCGCGGAAAATAACGCGGGATTCCGGGCTTTTTCCTGTTTGGATTCAGAACCTTCAGAGCATCCCATGTGCCTTTTCTTTTTCAATAAAACGCCATAGCGGCGCGACGGTTTCCACGAAAGGAAAAAAGCACATCGGATTGCTCCTCCTCCCTGAAAGCGTTTTTTCAGGTACCCGACTTACTGTACCCGTCGGAACGCCATATTATGTCTCGCTTGTGCGGTGTCCGTCTGTATTTGCAGCGCCGGAGATTATACAGCAATCATGTTTCCTCATGAAGTGCTGAAAATCATTTTGTATGTATTTGACGCGCCGGAGAATTATACAGCAATCGCCGCGCGAAATTTACAAGCCCTTTAACGGAACAAAAACCGGGGCGCTGTTAGGAATTCCACAGACAGGCTGCAGGGGATGAAACCCGGAGGATGCAGGAGGAATTGGTTAACAGTGCCGGATGCCTCAAGAGGCAGAAAGGGCACAAAGAGATGGAAGAAAAAAAGCAGATCACGGCACAGTTGATTGGGAAAAACATCAGGAGGATACGACTGGAAAATGGAGAGACACAACAGGAGCTGGGCGCGTTTCTGGGATACGGAGCAACGACAATCGCGAACTATGAGAGCGGATACCGGCTCCCGGACCTGGAGACCTTCTTTCAGATCGCGCTGCATTACGGCGCGTCTCTGGAAGACTTTATCCGGGATGCGGAAGATGATAAAGGATAGAGAAATATAGAAAAATATAGAGAACTGAAAATAAAGAATGAGGACCCTATACAGGATACAGGCTCCGCGGAACGGCGTGAGGTTCACGAATCGTGAATATTCCGTGCGGACAGTCCGGATATAATAATTCTGTATCGTTAATTTACACGGAGGAGAACCATGAAAAAGAAAGCCGGAATCATTATTGCTGGAATTATTATCATTATGCTGATTGGAAATGCGGGATCCCGTTCAAAGCAGGAAAAACAGGGTACGGAGAACAAAACCGAAGCCAAAGCTACGGTGACGGCGGAACAGACAGCGCAGTCAGAGCAGAAACAGACGGCAGAACAGCCGGCAGCTGCGGAGAAAACAGAATCTGAAGAGAAGCTGTCAGAAGCGCAGGATAAGTCTGAAGAGGAAAAAACGATAGGAGCACAGGAAGAATCTTCGGAGGAGGCTGCGAAAGC
>JAUNJS010000211.1 GCA_030533125.1 Eubacteriales bacterium
AGAGAAGAAATAGAACAGCATAGAAGAAACAGAACAGGAAGACGGAAGAATGGATACTTTTTTTATCATTGCGGGTCTGGGGAATCCGGGCAGGAAATATGACGGCTCGCGGCACAATGTCGGATTTGACGTAATTGATGAACTGGTGGACAGGTATCACATCGGCGGACCGGAGCGGTTTGGGAAGTCCATGATCGGCAGGGGACGGATCGGGGACCGGAAAGTGATCCTGGTGAAGCCGAGGACTTATATGAACCTCAGCGGGGAGGCGGTGCAGGAGATCGTGCACTATTTCAAGGTGGACCCGGCGCGTGATCTGGTTGTGATTTCCGACGATATTGATCTGGAGCCGGGGGTTCTCCGCATCCGGAAAAAGGGGAGCGCGGGCAGTCACAACGGCCTTAAAAACATTGTGCAGCACCTGGGGACGGGAGACTTTCCGCGGATCCGGATCGGCGTGGGCGCGAAGCCGGATTCCCGCTATGACCTCGCGGACTACGTCCTGGGGCATTTTACAGGGGACGAAAAAAAGATCATGGAGGAGGCTGTCGCGAAAGCGGCCGAAGCTGTCGCCTGTATGGCGAACGAGGGAGTTGAACCGGCCATGAACCGGTACAACACGCCCAGAAAGAAGAAGGAAAAGAAAGAAAAAACCGACGCGCGGCAGGAGAACCCGCAGCTGGCGCAGGCGGAAAGCCGGCAGCAGGAAAGCCCGCAGTCAACGCAGCAGGAAGGCCTGCAGATACCTGATCCGGAAAGCCCGCAGCTGGCGCAGCAGGAAGGCCCGCAGATGCCGGACCCGGAAAGCCGGCGGCAGGAAAGTCACCAGCCGGCGCAGGCGGAATGATTTCGCACACGTTTACAATGACATGGAGTACGGAGACAGAAGATGAACGTTTTTTCAGATCCGCTGAGAGAACTGGAAGCCTACAATATCATCAGGAACAATCTGGAGACAGCCGGGGAGAGTCCCGGCGGGACGGACCGTCCCCGCGGCATTCTGGCGGATGGATGTGTTGACACGCAGAAAGTCCACCTGTTGTACGCACTCTGCCGGGAGGAATCTATAGCCCCCCATGCGCGCCTGCGCCTGGTGCTGACACACTCCGACCTGCGTGCGCGGGAGATTGCCCGGGACTGCTCTTTTTACGATAAAAATGTGGGGGTCTACCCGGCCCGCGACCTGATCTTCTATCAGGCGGATCTGCGGAGCGGGGAGATTGACAGGGAGCGGATCCGGTGCCTGCGGCGGATTCTGGAGGGGAAGCCGATGACGGTGGTCACCACCTTCGCGGCGCTGCTCACGCCCCAGATTCCGGCCCGGGTCCTGCGCGACAGCATCCTCGGGATCGGACGCAGGGAAACTGTGGACCTTCAGGACATCACACGACGCCTGGTCTCCATGGGATATGAAAAAAACTATCAGGTGGAGCGCGGCGGGCAGTTCGCGGTGCGCGGCGATATTCTGGATATCTTCGATCTCTCGCAGGACAACCCGGTCCGGATCGAACTGTGGGGCGATGAGGTGGAGACCATCCGGAGCTTTGACGTGCTTTCCCAGCGCTCCGTGGAACAGCTGGAATATATCCGTGTCTTCCCGGCCTCCGAGATGATCCTCGAAGAGCGGCGCCTCCGGGACGGCCTTTCCAGGATGAAAAGAGAGGCGGAGCGGGTCTGCGCGCAAAGAAGAGAGCGTGGGGAGCAGGAAGCGGCGCACCGGCTCTCCGCAGAGATCGCCAGGATCTGCGAGGAAGCGCAGGAGCTGCACATTTTTTCGGGGCTCGAGAGCTGCATTCACTATTTTTATCCCATGACGGAGAGTCTGCTGGACCTTTTTCCGCCGGAGGAAACCATTGTCTTCCTGGACGAACCGGTGAGAATCCTGCAGCATGCGCGCGCCGTCGAGACCGAATTCCGGGAGAGCATGATCAGCCGCGCGGAAAAGGGATATGTGCTTCCGGGCCAGATGGATCTGATCCGGGAGACGCCCGCGGTGGTCCGGGACCTGGAGCGCCGGCGCAGACTGGGCTTCGCCGTGCTGGCGGGGGTTCCGGAGAAAAGCCCTGCCGTCCTCTCCCTGCCGGAGGATCCCGTGCCGGCCGGCTCCGGGATTTCCGCGTTGGAAAGCGCCGGCATTTCTGCGCAGGGCAGCGTTGGCGTTTCCGTGCCGGCCAGTGCCGGGGCCTGGACGCCGGACGCTGCGGGCAGCTCCGCGCGGGATGGCGGCTTTTCCCTCCGTTTCGACCTGACAGTACGGATGCATGCGCGGGACGCCACCCTTTCCGGCCTCAGCTACGGGGCGCTCCGGGAGGAGCTGGCGCGGCTGCGGCGGAAAAAGGAGCGCGTCATCATTGTCTCGCCTTCCCGCACCCGGGCCAGGCGCCTGGCGGAGGATCTGACGGCGGACGATGTCATCGTGTTTTACCGCGAAAACATCCTGCGGACGCTGAAGCCCGGTGAGATCATGACCTTTGCCGGGAGGATGCGGAAGGGCTTTTCCTATCCGGAAATCGGATTTACGGTCCTGACGGAGGCAGAGATTTTCGGAGAGGAAAAAAAGAAGAGAAGGCCGGTGAAACGGTACAGCGGCGGTGAGCAGATCCGGAATTTCTCCGAACTAAAGGCCGGCGACTATGTGGTGCATGAGCATTACGGCATCGGGATTTACAGAGGGCTCGAAAAAATCGTCGTAGACCATATCGCGCGGGATTACGTCAAGATCGAATACGGCGCGGGCGGCATCCTGTACGTGCTTCCCACGGATCTCTCCGTGCTGCAGAAATACGCTGCCGCGGAGGGGGCCAGGAAACCGAAACTCAACAGGCTCGGGACGATGGAGTGGAGCCGGACGCGCGGCAAAGTCCAGAAAGCCGTGGAAGAGGTCGCGGACGACCTCGTGGAGCTCTACGCGAAGCGCCAGGCGCGGCAGGGACATATTTACGGAAAAGACACTGTCTGGCAGCGGGAACTGGAGGAAATGTTCCCTTACGAGGAGACAGAGGACCAGCTCGCGGCGATCGAGGACACGAAGCGGGACATGGAGAGCAGCAGGATCATGGACCGTCTGATCTGCGGCGATGTCGGATACGGCAAGACGGAGATCGCTGTGCGCGCGGCTTTCAAGGCGGTACAGGAGGGCATGCAGGTGGCTGTCCTGGTGCCCACCACCGTCCTCGCCCAGCAGCACTACAACACTTTTTCAGAGAGGATGCACAACTTTCCGGTCAACATCGAGGTGCTCTCCCGCTTCCGGACCGCGAAAGAGCAGAAAAAAGTCCTCCACGACCTCGAGCGCGGCATGGTCGATATCGTGGTCGGAACCCACCGCCTGCTCTCGAAGGACGTGAAATTCAAGAATCTCGGCCTTCTGGTCGTCGATGAAGAGCAGCGCTTCGGGGTCACGCACAAGGAAAAAATCAAGAAGCTGAAAGAGGACGTCGATGTCCTGACTCTCTCGGCGACCCCCATCCCGCGCACACTCCACATGAGCATGGTCGGCATCCGGGACATGAGCGTACTCGAACAGGCCCCGCAGGACCGCCTGCCGATCCAGACCTACGTTATGGAATACAATGAGGAGCTGGTCCGCGAGGCGATTTCCCGTGAACTGGCCCGGCGGGGCCAGGTCTATTATGTTCACAACCGCGTCAACGACATCGCCCGCGCCGCGGTCGAAGTGCAGGCCCTGGTGCCCGGCGCGCGGGTGGCCTACGCCCACGGACAGATGAAGGAATCCGAGCTCGAAAAAATCATGTACGATTTTATCAGCGGACAGATTGACATCCTGGTCTCGACCACCATCATTGAGACCGGACTGGATATTTCAAATGTCAATACCATCATTATCTCCGACGCGGACAAACTGGGTCTGTCCCAGCTCTACCAGCTGCGCGGACGCGTGGGGCGGACAAACCGCACCGCTTACGCCTTCCTCATGTACCGGCGCGGTCAGATCCTCCGCGAAGTCGCGGAAAAGCGCCTCGCCGCCATCCGCGAATTCACTGATCTCGGCAGCGGCTTCCGCATCGCCATGCGCGACCTGGAGATCCGCGGCGCCGGCAGCATTCTGGGCCGCGTCCAGCACGGCCATATGCAGGCCGTCGGCTACGACCTGTACTGCAAACTCCTGGAGGACGCCGTCCGGAAGGCAAAGGGCGAGGCCCCGAAGGAGGAAAAGAATGTCTCCGTCAACCTTCTTGTGGAAGCTTATATGCCCGATCATTATATTACCGGCGAGGAGCAGAAGCTCGAAATCTACAAGCGGATCGCGGCGATCGACAGCGTCGCGGATGTGGAAGACGTCCGGGATGAACTTCTGGACCGCTACGGTGAGATTCCCCTCCCGGCGCGGAACCTCCTGCGCGTCGCCCTCATCCGTTCCGTCGCCTCCCGGCTTGACATCATCGAACTCAACGGCGGAAGCGGCCGCCTCACTATTGTCCCCGACCCGCAGGCCAGGGGCCTGAAGGTGGAGAATATCCCCCTTCTGCTGGAAATGTACAAAAACCGCCTGTCCTTCACCGCGAAAGGCGGGCCGCAGTTTCTGCTCACCTACGCGCTCACCGGCATTACCGTCCGGGACGAAGAGACACTCCTCCAGGCCGCCGAAGATCTCCTGGTCAACATGTCCAAAGTGCTGCGGTGAAGATGCGGGGAGAAGGCGTCGAGGCGGACCGCTGAAAGCGGGCCGGTTGTACAGGCAGGTTCATCTGCGCGGCGATCCTCAGGATTGCCGCACAGCGCACAGACAGATGCTCCATCCGGCAGGTCTTTTTCTTAGACCTCGCAGGGCAGCATTCCGTTACACAGCATATGTCATTTTTCGGCAGTTTTTCCGCGCGGGAGACTGAACGTATGGAAAACAAAAAAGAGGGCAAAAGCGAAAAGAAAAACAAGAACGAAATCAAGAACGGGCTCCGGTTTCCCACGAACAGGAGCCTGATCCTGTTTTTTCTGCGCGGAAGCCTCGGCTGGTTTGCCGCCGGGGCGGTCTGCGCGTGTCTTGTCGCGCTTTTTGACCTCGTCATCCCCCGCCTGATCCAGTTTACAGTGGACGCGGTGATCGGGGAGGAACTGTCCTCTCTGCCTCGCGCGGCCGCTGCCGTCCTCGCGCGCCTCGGAGGCGCGGAAGCTCTGCGCGCCCGCCTCTGGGCGGCGGGCCTTTCGGTCGCGGCGGCCGCAGCCCTGGGTGCGGTCAGCCGGTACGCGTTCGGAGTCTGCAACGCGAAGGGCGCGGAGATCTTTATGCAGAGGACCCGGAATCAGCTCTTTTCGCATATCCTCTCGCTCCCGTATTCCTGGCAGGGAGAAAACAGCACGGGGGACATCATCCAGCGCTGCACGTCCGATGTCGAAACGATCAAAATCTTCGTCTCCGAACAGCTGACCTCCCTGCTCCGGGTCTTCATCCTGGTCTTTTTGTCGCTGTATTTTATGGCTTCGATCCAGCCCCGCCTGACGCTGGCGGCAGCGGTTTTCATTCCCGTCATGATTGTCAGTTCTCTGATTTTCTACGGCCTGATCGGAGATGAGTTCGAGAAGGTGGACAGCGAGGAGGGCCGGCTCTCCGCGATCGCCCAGGAGAACCTGACGGGCGTGCGCGTCGTCCGGACTTTCGGCCGGGAAAAGTTCGAAAGAGAGCGCTTCGAAGCACAGAACGAATTCTACACCAACCACTGGATCCGCCTGATGAAGGTCCTCGCGGCTTTCTGGGTATCCGGGAACGTGATCGCCACGGTCCGGAATATGACTGTGGCAGTGTACGGGGCGGTTCTGTGCGTACACGGCCGTCTGACGGCGGGCGGTCTCATCGCTTTTTTGTCCTACAATGCCCTGATGTCCCTGCCCGTGCGCAGCATCGGCCGCGTCATTGCCGAGATGTCGAAGGCGG
>JAUNJS010000212.1 GCA_030533125.1 Eubacteriales bacterium
CCTGTAACAGCAATCTACTGTTTCAACAACTTCCCGGATCGATAGTCTCCCGGATTAACAATCCTATTTTATATTTTTTGCTACTTCTTTTCCAGCTCCTTGAGCGCCTGCGTGTAGCCGAGAATCCGGCCCTGCCGCCCTTTGTCCATCGCCAGAAATTCGCACACAAATTTACCGAGTTCGGAGGATTTTTCGATCACGATGACCTCGGAAGGATTGCTTCTTGTGCCTTCTCCGTCTGTCCCCGCCAGCAGTTCATAAGGGGTCACGCCCAGAACGCTGCAGATAATGAGGATCTTTTCCGACACGGGATTGGTCTTTTTTCTCTTCCAGTCGCTGATACTGCTCTGCGCGATTCCCGTCCTTGCGGAAAACTCTTTCTGGCTCATCCGCCGCTGTGCGAGCAGCTCGAATATTCTTTCGGAAATGGTCATTTATCTCCTCCTCTGGTTTTGTGTTTCCGGGTTTCCTGTTTCCCGGTCTTCCGATCTGTTTCCGGCTCAGGAAATACCCTCCTCCCTGAATTCACTTTTCAGATGCGCAGCTTACCGGTGCCCTGCGGACACCTTCTTTTGTCTCCCCCCGCGTTATTCCGACTGTGTGCGGATTGCGAGCACACTGGAAAACAGGGCGGGATTTCTGGTGATAATCAGGCAGAGCTTCTCGCGGGCGCGGGACAATCCCTCATAGAGGGGCCAGATCGCCGCTCCCTTGACGCCGTCGGCACACAGGTGCAGGGAATCATCATAATAAAAGTGTCTGTCCATCACCATCAGCACCCTGTCGAATTCCTGGCTGATGATCTCTCCGGATCGGAAGGCGGCCGGGGAGGCGGGGAGCCGCTCGTAGCCCTGCGCCTCATAATAGGCGCACAGAAGTTTCTCCTCCTCCGCGCTTCCGGCATAGAGAATGTCTATGCACCCATAGTCCACATGTCCGCCGCGGTCCTTCTGATGGAACAGGGTGCGCAGGAAGGAAAAAACCGGCCGGTTGATCCGGATATTCCCTGAGAGTTCGAGGCGGAGCGTCTCCGCGCCCGCGATCACCGCCTCCGCGTCCTCCATGGGCGGAATGACACCCAGGATCGTGTGCGGGTCAAAGGAAAATACAATGGGAATCCCGAGCTTTTCCGCGTGTTCCAGCAGCTCCCGCAGCGCACCGGATGGAAAGCGGTTTGCTTCGTCGATGAGAATATACGCGTACTCCGGCAGCTCCCGCAAAAAAGCCGGCGTTTCCGTCCCGGAACAGATTTTCACCTTGTGCAGCCGCCGGTCCAGAAGCCGGTGTCCCTCCCGCAGCGGGCCGCCGTGCAGAAAGAGCACTTTTTTCCTCCGGGAAAGTGTCACAGCCAGTTCGAGCAGCAGGAGTGTTTTTCCCGTCCCGGCGCTGCCGGTCAGGGAAATGACCGGAACCGGTCCCCTTTCCCTGCCGGCTTCCTCGAGGGTCTCGAGGATCTGCCTGCGGAAATCCGCCTGCTGATTGGTCAGGAAATACCTGCCCGCCAGGAACCGCTCCGGTTCTTTGACGGGAGAAATCAGGTAATCCCTGGCGCGGAAGAAGCTGTCGATGTCCTCTTCCAGAAACTGCTCCAGCGCGGGCCGCTGAAGCGCCCGGGCAAGCTCCGCGGCATCGCTCTGTTTCAGATAACCATGGTCATTCAGGCAGTACAGCGTGTCTGTCTCCATGACATAGGTGAAGGACAGGATCGTCCGCGCCGTGTGCGACAGATAATACCGGTTCTGTTCCAGCTGCCTGCGGATCCGGTCTTCTTCGATAGATTCACTCTTGAGTTCGATGTTCAGAACAGTTCCCAGATCCGAAGAAAGCTTCAGCAGGTCAAATTCCTTGCTGATGTGTTCGATCGTATAGGAAAAGAAGAAACCGTCAAAACAGCGAAGACAATCCTTTCCCGTGCCGGATTCCCTGAAGTACGCCAGCATCCTTTCCACCAGCGCGCACAGGGAATCCACTTCATGGGAACTAAAAGGTCTGTGCCACGCGCGTCCGGACAGCGCTTTTTCCAGCAGTGAGAATTCTCCGCTCTCCCGGACTCTCGTCACACTGTAGAGATTCAGTGCTTTCATGGGTTCTTTATAACCGCATGCCTTACACCCTGGAGCCCTTGTTGTACGGCACGCCGTTGGCCTTGGGGGCGTGGGCGCGGCCGACAAAGAGGATCAGGATCAGGATTGTGAGGACATAGGGAAGCATGGCGAGGATCTCGGAGGGAACCGCGAAGCGCCCGCCGCCCAGGACGACGGTCAGCGCCTGGGCAAAGCCGAAGAGCAGGCAGGCGAAGTAGGCGCCGTGGGGTGTCCATTTTCCGAAAATCACAGCCGCGATGGCAATGAAGCCCTGGCCGCTGATAGCGGTCGGCATAAACTGCGGCACAATCGCGAGCGTCATGGCCGCGCCGCCGAATCCGGCGAAGAGACCGGAAATGATGACGCAGATATAGCGGACTTTGTAGACATTGATGCCCAGTGTATCCGCGGCCGCGGGATGCTCGCCCACCGCGCGCAGATGCAGCCCCCAGGTCGTCCTGTAGAAAATGATCACCATCGCGATCGACAGGATGAGCGCCAGAAGCGTCGTCATGTCCACATTGAGGTTCGCGTAACTCCCCTTGAGGAAACCGCTGGGGAAAAGCTTCGGAATCTTGTTTGTGACGGGCTGTGTCTGCGTCGCGCCTTCAAAAAAGACTCTCGACAGGAACAACGCAAGGCCGGGGCCGATCAGGTTCATCGCGATCCCGCAGACAGTCTGGTCCGCCTTGCAGGTGACCGACGCGAACGCGTGCGCCAGACCGAAGAACGCGCCTGCCACACCGGCACAGATGAATCCGAGCCACGGATTGCCGCTGAAGTAGCCGACCGCCGCGCCCGTAAAGGCGCCTATGGTCATCATCCCCTCGATCCCGAGATTGACGACGCCGGAAACCTCGGAGATGACGCTTCCCTGGGCCGCGAAAACCATGGGCGTGGAATACATGAGTGTGATGCCCAAAAGGAGCAGAATGGTATCAGTTGACATTGCTTCCTCCTTTCTCTTTTCTCCTCTTCTTGCTGATTCTTGCCGCTTTCCTTCGCTCCGCGAAGCGGGGGATCAGGTAGGACAGCGCGCAGAAGAAAACAATGACGCCGATGACAATATTAATAATCTCGGTCGGGGCGCCCACCTTGGACTGGAGCCCCGCGCCGCCGTACAGAAGTCCGCCGAAAAGGAGGCCCGCGAACACGCAGCCGATCGGGGAACTGAACGCGATGAAGGCGACGGAAAGTCCGTTGAAGCCGACATTTTCAAACGCGGAGAGGGTGGAGACGGTGTGCGGGGACTGGCCGGTGATGTAGAACGCCGCTCCGAGGCCGCAAAGCGCGCCGGAAATCATCATGGCATGCACGATGCTCTTGTTTACGTTGATGCCCGCGAATCGCGCCGCGTGGATGTTCTGTCCGACCGCGCGCAGTTCGTATCCCTTGCGGGTCCTGTTCAGCAGGTGGGTAATCCAGAGGGCTGCGATCACAGCGACCAGGAATCCCGCGTTGACATCCGTTCTGCCCAGCGTCTCCTTGAGGACCGGATACTGCTCGAGGAAGGCCTGTCCCGCTTCGGTGCGCTTCCAGAACGGCAGGATCATCGTATAGGTGCAGTAGTTGACCGGGTACATACCGATCGTACCGGGTTTGTGGAAGAAATCGAGCCCGCATACCCAGTTGGAAAAATACAGGGCGATCCAGTTGAGCATGATGCTCGCGATGACCTCGTGGATGCCCAGACGGGCTTTGAGAAGGCCCACAAATCCGGCGTACAGCGCGGCCACCAGCATTGCCGAGGCAAAAACCATCAGGATCGCCACCGGTTTCGGGAAATCCAGCATGCTGCCGACCGCCGTGGCGGTCACACAGCCCATGATGTACTGTCCTTCGGCCCCGATGTTAAACAGACCGGTTTTGATCGCGAACGCAACCCCCAGTCCTGTAAAAATAATCGGTGTTGAGCGCATGATCACGCTCGAGATATCCTTCGGGCGGCCGACCATGCTTTCGAGCAGCGTCCGGATGGACTCCACGGGAGGATATCCGGCCGCAAGAAGGATTAAAGCTGCCACTCCGAATCCCAGAATGATGGCGATGATCGTCAGGACAAAGGGGTGGCTGAAAAAACTCTTATTCTCGGTATTCATCAAAGCACCTCCTTTGTCTCATCACATGCGGTCCTGCATCTGCGCGACCTGTTTCATGATCTGATCAAGCTGCTCCTGCATCTGCAGGATGCTCTGCTGCATCTGCGCCATATCCTGCCGCATCCGGGAGAGGGAAGTCTCGTCGTCCTGTTCCGCGGCAGTTTCCACGGCGGTTTCCGCCGGTTCTGACGCCTCTGCCGGTTCCGGCGCGGGGATCACGGCCGGTGCCGGTTCCGCGGCCGGGAAAGGTTCCGAAACGGATTCCCCGGCAGTTTCAGCGGCGGTTTCCACGGCAGCTTCTGCCGGTTCTGCCGCCTCCGCGGCGGCGGTTACGACAGGTGCCGGTTCCACAGCGCTTTCCGCCTCGTTTTCCACGGGGATCGCAGCACGCACAGGCTCCGCGGCGGGTTCCGCAGCTGCTGCCGTGTCTTCCACCTTGCCGCCCGCCATTACGCGGCCCAGCGTCCGGTTGTCCACGGTTCCGTGCTCGAAGATCTGCTGGATATGTCCGTCGTAGATGACCGCGATGCGGTCGGAGACGTTCATGACCTCATCCAGCTCAAAGGAGATCAGAAGGACGGCGACGCCTCTGTCGCGCTCCTGGATCAGCATTTTATGGACGTTTTCAATCGCGCCGACATCCAGGCCGCGGGTGGGCTGAATTGCGATCAGAAGCTTCGGCTCATTGGCAATCTCGCGCCCGATGATGATCTTCTGCTGATTGCCGCCGGACAGGCCCCCCGCCAGCTTCGGACCGCAGTCCTCGGGACGTACATCGTAGGTCCTGATCAGCTCCTCGGTAAAGGCGCGCATTTTCTTCCGGTCGATCTTCCTGCCGGGCGAATACTCCTGGGTCCGGTATTTCTCTATGATCGTATTTTCGTAAACGGTAAATGTCAGGACAAGCCCGTCCTTATGGCGGTCCGCAGGGATCGTCGCCATGCCGTTGTCAATACAGAACTTGGGGTCGCGGTTCTGGATCTCCTTCCCGTCGAGTATGATTTTCCCCCTGCACTTTTTCAGATTGTTGACCGCCTCCATCAGCTCGTGCTGGCCGTTGCCGTCGATGCCGGCGATCCCCACGATCTCTCCCGCGCGGACCTGGAGGTTGAAATCCTTGACCGCGTCGATGTGTCGCTCATTTTTGACATATAGATTCTGAATATCGAGGATCACCTTCCCCGGATTGGATTTTGTCTTTTCGACCACCAGCTTCACGGCGTGCCCCACCATCATGGTTGCCAGCTCATCCTCTGTAATACCCTTCACCGGCACCGTGTCAATGTAATGGCCGCGCCGGATGATCGTGCAGACATCGGAGGACGCCTGGATCTCCTTGAGCTTGTGGGTGATGATGATGATCGTCTTGCCGTCCTCGATCAGGTTTTTCATGATCCGGAGCAGCTCATCGATTTCCTGCTCCGTCAGGACTGCCGTCGGTTCGTCCAGGATCAGGATCTCCGCCCCGCGGTACAGGGCTTTCAGGATCTCCACGCGCTGCTGCATCCCGACGGAAATATCCCGGATCAGCTTGTCCGGCTCCACTTCCAGTCCGTACTTTTTGACGATTTCCAGAACATTTTTTCTCGCCGTTTTCATGTCCAGATTGATCCCGTGCCTGGGCTCCGAACCGAGGACGATATTCTGTGTGACCGTAAAATTCTCCACCAGCATGAAATGCTGATGCACCATACCGATGCC
>JAUNJS010000213.1 GCA_030533125.1 Eubacteriales bacterium
GGGAGCCTGGGTGTCCGGAAGATTGGAAGTCACGAAAGTCTGAAAGACTAAAAAAGAAAGGCGGCAAAAGAGACTTACGAAATTCATGATTCTCAGCATTTCATGGTTTTCATAATTGCATCGATTTCATCATTTTTTCTATTTCTTCTGTTTTTTTCTGTTTTTTCGGACAGGGGGCGTTCTTCTCTTGCGTCCGGACTGAAAATAGTATACTATGCTTTACGGCATAAATCTGCATAAAAACTGTTCTCACTGGAACAGCATATCATTGCGCCATGCAGGACATTCGGTTATAATAGTAGCGCAATCGCACAAAGATTTATGCCCGGAATTACCCAGTACCATGTAGGCTGATTCTCCTGTACAGCACAGGGGGATCCTGTAGATTCCTGTTGTCTGCTTTCCCCGCCGCGTTCCATGCGCCGGGATGCCGCAGACTTCCGCACGCTGCTTTCCCGGTTCTTCACAGCATTCTCTGCAGGATCAGGAGCCATGCGGGTTTCCGCGTACGCATCAGGATCCATTATCATTTCAGAAAGAGGACTATCTATATGATGAAAAAAAGACTGATGACATTGGCCTCTCTGACCCTTTCCCTCTGTTTCCTGCTTTCAGGCTGCAGCGGCAGCAAGTCTGCCGGGACAGAGCCGGCCGGAACCGGCACCGTGCAGCAGGCTGAAGCGGTTTCCGATGAGAATACGGAGGAGGCGCAGGTGCCTTCCACAGCCATGGAACCCGCGGCGTCAGGCGCCCAGACAGAAACGACCGCCCCGGAGGAAACAGGCACGACAGCGGAGACTGTCAGCGCAGCTGCGGAGACCACCGTACCCGAGGACACCACGATCCGCAGCATCCTGACCAACGAGGAGATCGATCCCGAGCTCAAAAACCAGCGCCCGCTCGCGGTCATGTATCCCATCAACTACGAGGCACAGCCCCAGTACGGCCTGAACAAGGTCGATGTCTTCTATGAGATGATCGAGGAAGGCAACATGAGCCGTCAGATGGGCATCATCCAGGACTGGCAGGGTCTCGATATGATCGGCAACATCCGCAGCACACGTTCCTATTTCGTGCTGGAGGCCATGCGCTATGACCCGATCATGATCCACTTCGGCGGCCCGATCGACTGGCTCAAGCCCGTGACCGACAGAGAAGACCTGGACAACCTCAACGGTGTCGGCGGCGTGCTCGGCGGCGACTACGGCGCCTATTTCCGCGTCAACAACGGCAAGGCGATGGAGCATACCGCTTACACAAGCGCGGAGTATATCCGCAATGCCTGCGCACTGGCCGGCTACAAGCTGGAGATCCGCCCCGAATACTATGAGGAGCGCCAGTTCTATTTCAACGCCCCCGACGACCGCAACACGCTGGAGCAGTACGAGGATTCCATTCCCGCTACCAATATCGACATGAGCGGCGCCTTCCCCGTGACCCAGTCCTCCCTGGTCTACAATCCCGAAGACCACAAATATTATAAGTATCTCTACGGAGAGCCGCAGTGCGACGCCGTGACCGGCGAGCAGATGGCCTTTGACAATGTCATCATCCAGGAGGCGAAGTTCAAATACGTCGGCAACCACGGATACGTCGATCTCGACACCATTTCCCGCGGCCGCAACGCCTATGTTCTGACCGAAGGCCGCTGCGTTCCCGCCCATTGGTGGCGCAAGGATGTGCATAAGCACACGACCTATTACTACAAAGACAAGACACGCATCCACCTCAACACCGGCAAGACGATGATCTTCATCATCCGCGACCACCTCGACACCTTTGCTCTCGACGGAGTCTCCTACAGCACCCAGGGCGAGCCGCTCACTCCTGCGTATTAAAAAACTGCACGGTAAATAAGCTCCATCAGGCGTGCCTTTTTCTTTAACCGCACAGGGCAGAATTCAGGAGAAATCACAGAAATTCAGTTATAGGGTTATATGCAGGAAGGACTGCCACGCACAGGATTTGAGATTCCGGAAACACTTGTGATCCCGGAAGTTCTATCTTAAGCAATATCCGTCTATTTTATACAATATCCGTAAAAAAAAAGCACCCGCCGCGGCAGGTGCTTTTTTTCTGCAGAAACAGGTCCGGAAGAAACGTCCCTTTCGTCCTTTTCATCCCTTTCAGCTGCTTTTGCTCTTTTCAACACTCCAGCCCGTTCCGGAACCGGGTCATCATCTCATTCGTGAGACTGTGGTCCGTGGGCTGCAGGACGATCTCGTCCCGGGTGTGCCAGCCGGCTTCCTTGAGCTCGTTCGCGTCCATGTGGATGGTCGGATCGCCGTCCACGTCGCAGTAGAATCCCGCAAGGAGATCGTCCACAATGCCCCAGGGCTGGGACTTGTAGTAGCGGATATTCTTCACCCGGATTCCGGCTTCCTCCATGACTTCCCGGCGGACCGTATCCTCAAAGGTCTCCCCGATCTCCGAAAAGCCGGCGATCAGGGCGTAGTGGGCAAAATCCCTCCCGGCGTATTTTGTGAGCAGAATCCGGTCGCCGTTGATGACGCCCACGATCACAGCCGGGACGATGCGCGGATAAATCGTTCTGCCGCAGGCAGGACAGCAGACCGCCCGTTCCTTCTGTGAATGGACGGTGGGAGTGCCGCAGGTGCCGCAGAACCGGTTATCCCGGTACCAGTTGGACAGCTGATAGGCTGTGATCGCCGCGAAAAGACGGTGCTTCGGCCCGTAAGCGGCGGCCCGCATCACCCGGATATCCACAAAGGCGAACCCTTCCGGTATTTCCTCGTCCGGCAGCTCGCTGCGCAGCAGGAAAACCGGCCGCTCGTCCACAGTGAAAAGATATGTATATTCCCTGCTGCAGGAAGACGCAGGCTTCTCCCCGCCGCCCGCCTTCTCAGACGCGGCAGACTCCGCGGTCTCCTGCCCTTCCGGCCACGTCACGCCCGTCGCAGCCGTCTCCAGCTCCGCCACCTCCGGCAGGCGCAGAAATCTCCCCCGGTCCAGATAAAACTGCTTTTCCTCCGGCCATTCTGTCCCGGCTTCCGGCATGCTGAGCCGTTCCCCGTTAAAGACAATTCCCGCCTTTTTTTCAAAAGAATGCTCCCCGTACTGCTTAATCAGAAGCTTCGGTCCCCGAAAATAAAAGACAGGATTATCCGGCATCGGATCTGTCCTATCGGAATACTGGTTGCGCAGTCTGTGCGGCGCTATATCCTGAATCATCATGATGAAATTCCCCCTTATGATTGTTTTCTTTAGCTGGTTCCCGTGCTCTGACCGCACCGGTTTAATCATAACATGACACGTCCGGCAGATGTCAAGCAAATGCTCGTGCGGGCACGGCGCTCTCACAGCGCTTCACCCATTCGGAATCCGCTCATTTTTCACATGTTCCGGGTGCAGAATGAGCGGATTCCGTAAAAAAGGTACTCCGTCATGGAGTACCTCTTACGTCGTTTTTTATGCTGCCAGCGCCCGGATTGCATTGAGGACGCACAGCACCATGACGCCTACGTCGGCGAAAATCGCGATCCACATATTGGCAATGCCCGCCGCTCCCAGAATCAGGCAGAGCGCCTTGACCCCGATCGCGAACCAAATGTTTTCGTTTACAATCCGGATGCATTTGCGCGCGATGCGGATGGCTTTCGCGATCTTGAGCGGGTCGTCATCCATGAGGACAACATCGGCCGCCTCAATGGCTGCATCGGAGCCGAGCGCTCCCATTGCGATCCCGATATCCGCCCTTGAGAGAACAGGCGCGTCGTTCATGCCGTCCCCGACAAAGGCGAGGGCTCCTCCATGCTTGATCCGTTGATCCGCGCGTTTCCCTTCTGTCTCCTCTTTCAGCTTCTCCCTGTCTGCCTTCTCCTCTCCCTGCGCTTTTCCGGCGCTGTCCGGCGCCGGGGTTTCGTCCGCAAGAAGCCTCTCGACCCACTGCACCTTCTCCTCCGGGAGCAGGCGGGCGTGGTATTCGTCGACTCCCAGCTCCCCGGCGACATGCGCCGCGATCCCCTCCGCGTCCCCGGTGAGCATCACGGTCCGCGCGACACCGGCCTGCCGCAGGCTGCGGACCGCTTCCGCGGCGCCCGGTTTGATCTCGTCGGAAATCACGATATGTCCGAGATAGCGGTCTCCAACGGCGACATGCACAACCGTTCCCGTCTCCCATGCGGAATGGTCATCCTCCGCCGCGACTGCGATCCCCAGATCCTGTATGAGGCGCAGGCTGCCGACGGTCACGCGCCGGCCGTCCACCTCCGCGATGACGCCCTTGCCGCGGATCTCCTCCACCTCTCCGATGCGGGAAGGATTCTCAAATCCGCCGCGGATTTTCAGGCTCTGCAGATACGCTTCCCGCAGACTGCGGCTGATCGGGTGGTTTGAGCCGCTCTCGGCGAGAGCGGCATATTCCAGAATCCTGTCGGAAGCTGTCCCGCCCTGTCCGTTTTCTCCGGAAATTGAAAGATCCTGTTCATTTGTATACGCATCAGCGGCTGTACCCGCCTCCGCGCAGGCTGCCGCTCCGGCGGGACAGCTGTCCATGGATGCCGGGCAGATTTTTGTGACAGCGAAGTTTCCCTTCGTCAGGGTGCCGGTCTTGTCAAAAACAACGGTGCGGACATTTGCCAGGGTCTCCATGAAATTGGAGCCCTTGATGAGGATTCCTTTGCTGCCGGCGCCGCCGATGCCTCCGAAAAAGGTCAGCGGAATACTGACGACAATCGCGCACGGACAGCTGATCACCAGGAACGTGAGCGCGCGGTAAATCCAGTCGGACCAGAGCGGCCATCCTCCGGGTTTATTCAGCAGAAGCATACTGAGCACGGGGCCGAGCACAGCCAGCTCCAGCGCGCTGTAACAGACAACGGGCGTGTACCAGTGCGCGAACCGGCTGATGAACTGTTCTGATTTTGCCTTGCGCGAACCGGCATTTTCCACCAGATCCAGAATCCTCGACGCCGTGGATTCCCCGAATTCTTTCGTCGTGCGCACATGCAGGACTCCGGAGAGGTTGATGGATCCGCTCAGAATCTCCTGCCCCGGTCCGATGCTCCTGGGGAGCGATTCGCCCGTCAGCGCGGAAGTATCCAGCGAAGATGTCCCGGAAACCACGACCCCGTCGATCGGCACGCGCTCACCTGGCCGCACGAGAAGAAGGCTGCCGACCTCGACGTCCTCCGAGTCCACGGTCTCGATCCTGACACCCGCAGCGCCTGCGCCCGGTCCGCCCGCGGATTCCGCCGCAGCCACATCCGCGGAGCCCTCCGCCCCGCCGGCGCCTGTCCCTGACACACCCGCAGCGTCTGTACATGACACACCCGCAGCTCCTGCGCCCGGTCCGTCCGTGGACTCCGCCGCAGCCACATCCGTGGAGCCCTCCGCCCCGCCGGCGCCTGTCCCTGACGCGGCAGGCGCGGGATCCTCCTCTATGATCAGATTCGCGGTATCCGGACGGATATCCATCAGTTCGCTGATATTCCGGCGGCTTTTTCCAACCGCGTAGTTCTGGAACAGTTCGCCGATCTGATAAAAGAGCATGACAGCGACGCCTTCCGTGTACTCTCCGAGCACCATGGCGCCCACCGTCGCAACAGCCATCAGGAAGTTTTCATCAAATACCTGCCGGTTCAGGATCCCCTTCCAGGCCTTGCGCAGGATATCATATCCCACAGTAAAATACGGCACCAGAAACAGGACAAAGCGCAGAAGGGGATATTTTTTCAGAGGCAATATGGAAAAAAGCACCATCAGAACCGCTCCGGCGATAATCCGAAGGAGCAGGTTTTTCTGTTTTTTTGTCATAGTACGCATAACAGGACCTCGATCAGGCATTCATTGCCGGCGCAGAGCCGCGGCGCGGTGAAACCGTTCCGCGCGAGACTGCGAAAAGATTCGTGCGGCACTGCATTA
>JAUNJS010000596.1 GCA_030533125.1 Eubacteriales bacterium
CGCGTCAGAAGACAAAACGACGGATGACGGCGCCTCGGAAAACCAGACGGAATAACCGGGAAAGGAGGGAATCAAAATGAGGATCTTTACATGGCTCCATCAGAAATCCGGAAAAAATCTCCTTCCCGCGGCAATTGCGGCCGTTCTGGTTATCAGCCTCGCAATCCCCGCGTCTGCTTCCGACAGCAAGACCGAGCTGCTGCAGCCGAAGGACAGTTACAACGTCTCTTTCACCGCGGACAAAAAGATGGTGAGCGATTTCAAGAGTTCGGAGATGTACAACCAGATGGCCGGCATGCAGCCCGGCGACCATATCAACATCGTCATGAACCTTAAAAACGAAAACGAATCCACGGTCGACTGGTACATGACCAACAAGGTGCTCAAATCTCTTGAAGACACGCGGAAAAACCACCCGAATCTGTCGGGCGGCGCCTATTCGTATATCCTGACCTACAAGAACCTGTCGACCAATGACGAGAAGGTTCTGTATTCCTCCGACACGGTCGGCGGCGAGGGCGCGAGCACGGCGGGGCAGGGACTTCATGAGGCCACTAACGCGCTGAAAGACTGGTTTTACCTGGACACGTTCTCAAAGGGGCAGAGCGGTGTGCTGAATCTCTATGTCGAGCTGGACGGCGAGACGCAGGGCAACGACTATCAGGACACGCTCGCGGAGCTGCAGATGAATTTCGCGGTCGAGCTCAAGGAATCCGGCGGCGGAGGCGGAGGCAGTTCCGGCGGCGGGGAAGCCTTAAAGGATGAGTCGCGGTCCGAGGAAAAGGATAAAGAAAAAGATAAGGATAAGGATAAAGACGACAAGAAGAGTTCCGGGGGCAGCAAGAGCGGTTCCGGCAGCAGCAGCGGGAACAAAGTCGTGAAAACTGGCGATTCTACCAGCACGATTCCATATCTGATCGCGACCGGTGTCAGTGGCGTGGTTCTCCTCATCCTTGCCATCTGCGGTCTGCGCGAGAGACGCAGGCAGAAGGGAGGGCAGGTATGAGAGCATTGTTGAAGGACAGACGTGTTTCCGCAGCGAAAGGAAGAACTGCCGGTTCCGGAAGAAGAAGCCGGAGTCAGCGCCGGACATTCTTTGTAAGGGCGGCCGCGATTCTGATCGCGCTCTGCCTGATCGCCGCCCTGGCGCTTCCCGCGCTCGCGGCGGAATCAGCGGAATCAGAGGAGCCGGAAACGGCTTCTCAGGAGGATACCTATACCTATACTGTCCGGATTTTCCCGGGCGTCCAGGGAACGATCAACGGCAGCGAAGAGCCGTTTATCAGGACAAATATCCAGCCGGGCTATCAGTGGAGCCGCGACGACTTCGACTACCGCACACAGGCGGCGTCAAAGACGGACAAATACTACGTGACCGGCATGCGCGAGAGCGGAAAGGACAACAACACAAGGGAGCAGGTTGACGCGCTGATTAAAGGCGGCGCGTTCACCGTGGACAGGGATATCGACCTCGTGATTTCCTACGGAATGAAGGGAACAGAGGTCGCCTACACCGTGCATTACAAGGAACTCGGAACCGATAAGGATCTGCCCGCGCCGGAGGGACACAGCAATCCGGAAACCTTTTACGGAAATATCGGTGAAAAACCGGTTGTCTCCTATCTGTACATCAGCGGTTATATTCCCCAGTACAAAAATCTGACCGGCACGCTGGATTCCGACGCGTCGAAAAACGAGTGGACGTTTTATTATGTGGCGGAATCCGAATCGGGCTCCGGGGGCGGATCACAGGATACGTCAGGAGACAGCGCGGAGATTTCAGGCGGAGGAAATACTGCGGACGGCACAGGTCTTTCCACGACGGGCAGCGAAACAGCCAGCTCCTCGGACAGCAGCTCCGGCAGTAAATCATCCGGCAGTTCGTCCAGCAGCTCA
>JAUNJS010000597.1:0-754 GCA_030533125.1 Eubacteriales bacterium
CTGCTGTAAAAAATCTCTGATTTATTACTGAATATTGAATATAAAGGAACCATCCCCAGACAACAGTTTGCTGGGGATGGAGGATTAAGTTCTGGTTTTATCAGTATTCTATTTGGAAGCCTGATGTTTTTATGACTGATCATATTTCGTCTGGTGGATCAGATAGTATTGCATTGTAATTAAGAGTTAGTGATGTTCTTTTTCAGAATCACTTCAATAACTTTATACACGTCTGTTCTCGGCTGGCAATTATACCTTTTGGCGTTACCTGTGGTTGCTTCATGATACATTTCAAGTCTTTTGGCATTGGTGATAGCGTCTGTAATACTGCCGGCAAGAATTTCCTGCATATGCGGGAATCCTTTTTCGTAGTCTGGAACATATTTCTTTAATGTGTTCACCACATCCTGATTCGATGCATATTGCTTTGTTGAATATCCATAGTGACAAATATACCAAATTTCAAAACAGGGATTTGAAACGATCATTGTTCCGTTGATTTTTCTGATAATGCTTTCACTTCGTTGGATCAGCTGTTCCTGAAGAGGAGATAAATCTTCGTCAACGATGCAAAAAGCAATATCTCCAAGATTTGGATCCAGTTCTGATGCTTTGTAGTCACGTACCAACGCGTTTGCCAGATGAACAGGATCTGTTTCATTTCCTTTTGTAAATCTGATATTTACATTGCCTCCATTAAAAGCATCGAAATATAGTTTTTCAGTTTTGTTTTTTCCTTCTGCCGAAATTAAGA
>JAUNJS010000597.1:764-1891 GCA_030533125.1 Eubacteriales bacterium
TAACGCTTTTTCTCTGCCGGTTTCCAGAGTTCCTTTTTTTGGGTCTGTATGCGTCTTTCATTTACTCCAGGTCGATTCCCTCCTTTAAATTCGGTACTGCTCCATATCTCCCCAATAGGTACGCATTCCGGATGTTTTCCTTTTTCCTCGGAGAGAAGTCATCTAATGAATATAGTTCAGATATTCCCGTTTTCCTGTCTTTATCTGTAAAGTAAAACTGATCTCTTCTTAAATGATCCAAAGATAAAAGTGACACATCATGTGTGGAGATGATCAGCTGTGCATTACGTACATTTACTGATGGATCATTGAACAGATTGATCAGATACTGGACTAATGCCGGATGCATACTTTTATCAAATTCATCAATACATATGATCTCACCAGTTTCTTTAAAGGCGCGCTTCAGAATCGGCGCAAGACCAAAAAGATTCCTGGTTCCTTCTGACTCATCCCGCATATTTAATACATAGGAATTGTTGTTAACTGTATGCAGGGTATGAATGATGTATTCCAGACTTTTTGAGTCCTGTTTTATTCCGGAAAGAAATAGATTCCTGAACTGCACCGGCAGTGTGTTGACAAGATCTTCTGCACTATGTTCTTTAACCTCTAAGCTGTATTTTTCGATATTTATATCTGCTGCCTTCAGCAATTTTATTACAAAGTTTTCTACAGAATGATCGTCATCATATCTTAATAGCGGACCGACACTTGGAATCAGTGATTCAAAATCTGAATCATATGTGTTTATCTTTTCGGCAAAAAATGAGAAAGCCTCTCTTGTTTCAGTACTGTTCCATTGGGTTGCTGTTGAAAGAAATAGTTTGTTCTTTGTGTTTTTTGAAACGATTGGATCCAGCTCTTTTTTAATGGAAGGAACAGTAAACTTATAAACTTCAGACCTGGTTTCATCTCTATCGAAAATCGTTGTTGCTTTTGCGGATTTATAAGCATACAGATATTCTTTTACTATTTCCTTGGGTGTTGCGGAATAACCATATACGTACTTTATTCCATTTTGGATGAAAACAAACTCAAATGATGACGGTTTCTTTTTTGTCTCTTCATCAAAAGCAAAAGTAGTAATATTATTAATGAGATTTCATAATTTTTTTAGTGGACGC
>JAUNJS010000598.1 GCA_030533125.1 Eubacteriales bacterium
AAAAGATCGATCGCAGTGGCTGTTTACAACCACTACAAGAGAATCAACGGCAATAACGATCCGGATGTCGAGATTGAGAAAAGCAATATTCTGATGATCGGGCCCACCGGTTCCGGCAAAACCTATCTCGTCCAGTCGCTGGCGAAGATCCTGGGCGTTCCGTTCGCGATCTCCGACGCCACGACGCTGACAGAATCCGGTTATGTCGGCGATGATGTCGAAAACGTGCTCGTGCGGCTGCTCAAAGCGGCAAACTATGATGTCAAGCGGGCTGAAAGAGGCATTGTCTACATCGATGAGATCGACAAGATTGCCAGAAAAGGAGAAAACACGTCCATCACAAGGGATGTATCCGGTGAAGGTGTTCAGCACGGGCTGTTAAAGATCCTCGAGGGCACTGTGGCCGGTGTCCCTCCGCAGGGAGGACGCAAGCACCCGCAGCAGGAACTGATTCAGCTCAATACGAAGAACATTCTGTTTATCTGCGGCGGCGCGTTCACAGGTATTGAAAAAATCGTCGAAAATGGAAAAAACAAAAATACCATCGGCTTCGGTCCGGCATTAGAGGAGAAAAAGAATCCGACCCTCTCTGAGCAGCTCAGAGGACTCACGCCCCAGGATCTCGTGAAATTCGGCCTGACGCCGGAATTCGTCGGAAGATTACCTGTCTTCGTCGCGCTTGATGAACTGGACGAGGAAGCACTGGTCAGGATCCTGACTGAGCCCAGGAACAGCCTGGTAAATCAGTACCGGAAGCTCCTGTCGTTCGACGGTGTCGAACTCGAAGTTGAACCTGACGCGCTCAGGGAAATTGCGCAAATCGCCCTCCGTAGAAATACGGGCGCGAGAGGCTTAAGAGCGATTATGGAAGACGTCATGGAAGACATCATGTTTGATATTCCGGATGAAAAAAACGTCAATAAATGTATCCTCACAAGAGCTGCTGTTCTCGGGGAGGAAAAACCTGTAATCGTACGAAATAAAGCGAATAGAATTGCCTGAAACAGGCAGACCCGAAAAGGCCGCCGTACTTACACTAAGTACAGCGGCCTTCTTCTCTATACTCCGGCAGGGTTCCGGCTGAAAAGCCGGGCTGTTCAGCCGGAGCCGATTCCTCTCTTTTTTGTTTTCCGCACAAGGATTCCCTTTCGACCCTGATCTGCATACCCGCGGTCAGGCCGAGGGAGAACGGGCAGGATCCGGTCCCGGGATCATTACTTGTATAGATAGTGGAAATGGTCGCAGCCAAAGTAATCTTTTCCGCCCATCACAATAATCTTTACGCCATCTCTGGCATCAAGGCCGGGAGTAAGACGCATAGCTTTCTCATTCCATTTTTTCCCTTCCTGTTCCCATTTAAGAAACTCCTGCCCTTCCGCACTCATCCTGTTTTCGACATGAGGAAAATAGCCGCTGTTTCTTTCGATTCCTCCTTTATAGATCAAATCAACTAACGGACCATAAGATTCTGAACATAAATGACTGCAGCATACTGCCTTGCAGTAGCAAAGATAAGAAAACTCTCCCGGCAGGTAAGTGCTGCACTTACAATACAATTCAAATGCCTTTTTATAATTCTTATTCTCTAATTGATTCTCCGCCTCTGTAAAGAGCTTTCTCCCCACAGTATTTCCGGCTGGTTTTTCATTAAAGTACTGTTCTATTTCTCTCTTTGATCTATTCGCAACTGAAACTGTGTGTCTAAATCTGTTAAACTCCTGCTCAAACTTCCGGTCAATTTCATGTTCTTTACTGTCGCTGCTTTTCTTTTCTTCGCGCAGTCCGATTTCTCCTGTCTTTTTTTCATTTTCATTTGTTTTAACAGGCGTTTCTGCTTTTCTTTGATCCGGGGCCTCAGCTTTTCTTTGATCCGGGACCT
>JAUNJS010000599.1 GCA_030533125.1 Eubacteriales bacterium
GGCTATTTGGAAATTCGGCTATTTGGAAATAACCGATCTCTGCGCATTACCATTATTCCAGAATACGGCAATAAAACTTCCATGTCTGCTGATGAAAACTTCCATATATATATTGACAAAAACTTCCATATTTGATATTATAATCATGAAAAGGAAACTTGTTTACCATATAATGGAAGGAAATCTAGGAAATAAGGACACTTTTATCAAAAAACGGAAAGGCTTTAGCTCTGAAAAGGAAATCAAAGTTCCAAAAAACGGAGGAACAGGGAATGAAAATAGAAGAAATGAAGAACAGAAAAAGGGTGCTTGGAATAACTTTGGAGGAGATTTCCGTTTCCTCCGGCGTTCCTCTCAGCACGGTCCAGAAAATCTTCAGCGGTGTAACGAAGTCTCCCAGGAAGGCGACAACCGATGCGATCGCTTCTGTATTGATGGCGGAAAGAAATACTGAAAAAACGACATCTGACGAACATATAAAAAATGGAGAAGCCGCCGATGTTTCCCGTGAAAACCATTCTGCGGAAAAGAAATCCGATTTCCATATGGAAGGTATGGAAAGTATAGGAGGAAAGGAAGGACACAGGGAAGGGTATTATTATGGCGCTGCAGGATACCGGGACATGGCGGAGGAAGCGGCGGGAGCCTATCATGTCTCGTCAGAGGGGAAGCAGGCAGAAAAGCGTCCCGGTGAATATACGATTGACGATTATTACGCTCTGCCGGACGAGAAGCGTGTAGAGCTGATCGACGGCGTTTTTTATGAGATGCCGGCACCCGCGATTATTCACCAGAAGATCCTCGGAGAACTGTATATCCTCTTCCGGGAGTGCATGGATCGGCATGAAGGAACCTGTGAGGTATATCTGGCTCCCTGCGACGTCAGGCTGGACCGGGACAACCGGACTATGGTGCAGCCGGATCTTCTTGTCATGTGCGAGGAATATGATATCGGGGCAAAAAGGTTTGAAGGGGCGCCGGATCTGACGCTGGAGATTCTCTCTCCTTCCACGCGCTCGAAGGACATGCTTCTCAAGCTCCATAAATACGCAAATGCGGGTGTGCGGGAATACTGGATCGTGGATCCTGACCGGAAAACGGTTCTTGTCTATGATCTGGAACATGAGAACTATTACCCGGGAAAATTCTCTTTTGAGGACGAGATTCCGATCCTGATTTCCGGAGGCGAGTGCAGCATCGACTTTTCCAGGATCCTGCGAAGGATTGAGAATTACTATCGTTGATCCTACGGAAGCCTGCCGGAGAGGAACGGAAAAGCAGAGGAGAGGAGAAACGGAGAAGCACCGGAGAAAACGGGGTGAAACAGATAGACCGGCTATGATGCCATCCGTCTCTGCAATAATCTGTTTTCTATTTGTTGTCCGTCGGATTCACTGATCGGGGAAATCCGGGATCCATCTGCCGAGGTGTTTCAAATTGACTTTTCGAATCAGATCTTCTGCGGAAAGTTCATTTCCGATTGCCTGGAATCCGAAGGATGCATAGCGGTCTTTTTTGATCGTATTGGCGACGGCTTTCCGGTCGTGCTCCAGTTCTTCATACAGTCCGCGCACATATCCGATGTAGCGTGTGACCTCGAGGTCGAGTTTCGCGAGGCAGTAGTCGTAATACTTGATCCGAACTGCAATGGTTTTTGACGTCCGGATCATCTCATCCGCAGCTTCGCGGTTGTGAAGCAGCAGGGTGAGCGCGTTCGATTTCGTGATACGGCGATTGTTGAGGAAGTGGTGCGCGGCCATATATTCCGGCGATTTCACTTTGATGCGGTGCCAGTTCCGGTCGACGACTACGAACCCTTCGGCTTTGACATCTCCCTCTGTATCATTCAGCTTTTCTGCCGCTTTGAGGCAGCTGTT
>JAUNJS010000214.1 GCA_030533125.1 Eubacteriales bacterium
GAGGAGTATAAATGCGCAGAGAACTCGCAAAAACCTATGATCCCCAGGGGATCGAGGACAGGATTTATAAAAACTGGGAGGAGAAAAAGTATTTCCATGCCGATGTGGATCACTCGAAGACTCCGTACACGATCGTGATCCCGCCGCCGAACATCACGGGGCAGCTCCATATGGGCCACGCGCTGGACAACACCCTGCAGGACATCCTGATCCGTTTCCGGAGAATGCAGGGATATAACGCCCTCTGGCAGCCCGGGACGGACCACGCGTCCATCGCGACGGAGGTCAAGGTCATTGACGCGCTGCGCGAGCAGGGGATCGAGAAGGCGGACCTGGGCCGCGACGGGTTCCTGGAGAAGTGCTGGGACTGGCGCAGGGAGTACGGCGGCAGGATCGTGAACCAGCTCAAAAAGCTGGGCTCTTCCTGCGACTGGGACCGCGAGCGCTTCACCATGGATGAGGGGTGCAACCGCGCTGTCACAGAAGTTTTCCTCAAGATGCATAAGAAGGGCTGGATCTATAAAGGAAGCAGGATCATCAACTGGTGCCCTGTCTGCAAGACCTCTATCTCGGATGCCGAGGTGCAGTACGAGGAGCAGAACGGCCACTTCTGGCACATCAAATATCCGCTGATCGAGGATGACGGCAGCATCTCCACGACCCGGTTTCTGGAGTTTGCTACGACCCGTCCCGAGACAATGCTGGGCGATACCGCTGTAGCCGTCCACCCGGAGGACGAGCGCTACGCGGATCTGATCGGGAAAAAAGCCTGGCTCCCCTTTGTTGACAGACAGATCCCGATTGTCGCCGACACCTATGTCGACCGCGAGTTCGGAACCGGTGTGGTCAAGATCACACCCGCCCATGACCCCAACGACTTTGAGGTCGGAAAGCGCCACGGCCTTCCCGAGATCAATATCATGAACGACGACGCCACGATCAATGAAAACGGCGCCAAATTCGCCGGCATGGACCGCTATGAGGCGAGAAAGCAGATCGTGAAGGAACTCGGGGAGATGGGACTCCTGGTCCGCATCGAGGACTACACCCACAATGTCGGCACGCATGACCGCTGCGGCACCACTGTCGAGCCCCTGATCAAAAAGCAGTGGTTCGTGAAGATGGACGAGCTCATAAAGCCCGCTGTCAGGGCTGTGAAGGAGGGTGAAATCCAGCTGATCCCCAAGAGGATGGAGAAGATCTATTTCAACTGGACCGACAACATCCGCGACTGGTGCATCAGCCGCCAGCTCTGGTGGGGCCACCGGATCCCCGCCTGGTACTGCGACGAGTGCGGCGAGATCGTCGTCGCGCCCTCCGCGCCGGACAAATGCCCGAAGTGCGGGTGCGCGCACCTGACGCAGGATCCCGACACGCTCGACACATGGTTCTCCTCCGCCCTCTGGCCCTTCTCCACGCTGGGCTGGCCGGAAATGACAGAGGACCTTAAGTATTTCTACCCGACCGACGTGCTTGTCACCGGATATGATATCATTTTCTTCTGGGTCATCCGGATGATCTTCTCCGGGTATGAGCAGATGGGAGAGAAGCCGTTCAAGACCGTGCTCTTCCACGGCCTGGTCCGCGATGAGCTGGGCCGCAAGATGTCCAAGTCCCTGGGCAACGGCATCGATCCCCTCGAGGTCATTAAAAACTACGGCGCTGACGCGCTGCGTCTTACGCTGGTCACCGGAAACTCCCCGGGCAACGACATGCGTTTCTCCGACGCGCGCGTGCAGGCGAGCCGCAACTTCGCCAACAAGGTCTGGAACGCGAGCCGCTTCATCATGATGAACATGCCCGAAGAGGGCGGGATCACCGCGGGCGGAGAACTCCCGGCG
Source organism: Eubacteriales bacterium (assembly GCA_030533125.1). Taxonomy (GTDB): domain Bacteria; phylum Bacillota; class Clostridia; order Lachnospirales; family Lachnospiraceae; genus CAG-791. The sequence continues at coordinate 1,842 of JAUNJS010000214.1, forward strand.
GGCCTTCTCCCCGAGGACAAATGGATTCTCTCCGGATTCAACAACGTCGTGCGCGACGTCACGGAGAATATGGACAGGTTCGAGCTCGGCATCGCCGTGCAGAAGGTTCACGATTTCATCTGGGACGAGTTCTGCGACTGGTACATCGAGATGGTCAAGCCCCGCCTCTATGAGACAGAGGACGCGGAGAGCCACAATGCCGCCCTGTGGACGCTGCAGACAGTCCTCCAGGGGAGCCTGAAGCTCCTGCACCCGTTCATGCCGTTCGTGACGGAGGAGATTTTCAGCAACCTGCAGGACGAAGAGCCCTCCATCATGGTCTCCGACTGGCCGGTCCGGAAGCCTGAATACAGCTTCCCGGAGGAGGAACAGGCCATCGAGACCATCAAGGAGACTGTCCGCGCCATCCGCGCCGCCCGCACCGAGCGCGGCGTCGCCCCTTCCCGCAAGGCGAGGGTCATCCTCGTCTCGGAAGACGCGAAGATCCGGCAGATTTTCGAGGAGGACAGGCTCTTCTTCGAGCGTCTCGCTTCCGCGTCCGACCTTGTGATTCAGGCGGATAAAGCGGGCATCGGAGAGGGCGCCGTCTCCATCGTCCTTCCTTTTGCCACTGCTTTTATTCCGCTGGCGGACCTTCTGGATGTGCGGGCGGAGATCGAGCGTCTGCAGAAGGAGAAAAAACGCCTTGAAGGCGAGCTGAAGCGCAGCGCCAACATGCTGCGCAACGAGAAATTCCTTTCCAAGGCACCTGCTGAGAAGATTGCGTTGGAGAAGGAAAAACAGGCCAAATACGAACAGCAGATGGCCGGCGTCCTGCGCGAGATCGAGGAACTGACGAAGATCTGATGTTCTGCCGCGCGCAGGCCGTGAGGAAGAAGGAACAGAGGGGGGCGGCGCGCCGTCCTCCGATTCCCGGGAGCCGGAGAGGCGCCCTCTGTCTTTTCCCCGCAGATGAGGTCCGACATGATTAATTTTTCAGGACCGGAGTTTATTTTCCGGTTTTTTCCTGTTTTCATGCTTATATACTGCGTTGTCCCGCCGATGTACAGGGATCTTCTGCTGTTTGTGGGGAGCCTCGTCTTTTACGCGTCCGGCGCGCATCTGTTTGTGCTGCTGCTGGTCGCGCTGGTTTTTCTGAATTACATTCTGGGAGAGATGGTCTGGGTGATGCCCGGCCGGCCGCGGCGGGCGAGCCATAAAAAAATGCTTGTCATTGCCGTCGCCTCGGACATTTTTATTCTGGTTCTCTTCAAAATACTGGCGCTGAAGGTCAGCGCCTCGCTCCTGCCGCTGGGACTGAGTTTCTATATTTTCAAGATGATCTCGTACCAGTTCGATCTTTTCCGCGGGGAAATCCGGAGACATCCGACTTTCTGGCAGGCCGCGGCGTATTTCACCATGTTCCCTCAGGTGGCGCAGGGACCGATCATGCGCTTTACGCAGGGCTGGACGGAGCGCCCGACGAATATCCGGCGCAGGACGGAATACCCGAACCGGGTCGTGACTGTGCAGCGCCTGGAGGACGGGATCGCGTTTTTTACCATCGGCCTCGGCATGAAGGTCCTGATCGCGGACCGCCTGGGGATTCTGTGGAATGAAATTGTGAAAATCGGGTATGAGAGCATTTCCACCCCGCTGGCCTGGCTCGGCGCGGCGGGGTATTCCCTGGAACTGTATTTTGATTTCTGGGGGTATTCGCTGATGGCGGGCGGAATCGGTCTGATGCTCGGCTTCCGCTATATCCAGAACTTCATCCACCCCTACGCGGCCTGCGGAATAGCGGATTTTTACCGCCGCTGGCACGCGACCCTGGGAAGCTGGTTCCGGGACTACGTATATATTCCTCTGGGCGGCAGCCGGGAAGGCGCCGCTGTCACCATCCGGAATCTCCTGGTCGTATGGCTGCTGACGGGCTTCTGGCACGGCGGGACGCTCAATTTTCTCATCTGGGGCCTCGTGCTGGGACTCCTGATCATCTGGGAAAAATATGTGGCGCGCGGACTGATCGAGCGGTTTCCGCTGATCGGGCATCTGCATGTAATTCTCCTGATTCCGCTGACCTGGGTCATTTTCGCGATCAGCAGGCCCGCGGATCTCGCCGTCTATTTCTCCCGCCTGTTTCCCTTTTTCGGAGCAGGCACAGCCGTAAACAGTGGGGATTTCGCCAAATATCTGCGCATCTACTGGCCGTTTCTGACAGCCGGAATCCTTCTTTGCATTCCGATCTTTTACAACATGCTGGTCTGGAAACGGAAACATCCCGCAGTCATCGGATTTCTGTTTGTGATATTCTGGGTGAGCGTATATTTTACGTCGATCTCCGCCGGAAACCCGTTTATGTATTTCAGTTTTTGAGAAAATCTGTGTCTTTAGTATCTGATCCCTGGCGGAGCCGGAAAACCCCGGCACGGCAGCCCGCTGCCGCTCCGCCTGTCCGGTAAATCGGAGCCGGTTTTGCGTATGTGGGAAAAATTGCGTGAATTGGTGAGAGGAGCGCCTCTCTTGTGCCTTCTCCTTCTTATGTGGCTTCTTCTGACGGTCGTTTCCGTTTTCGGGCGCGGCCGGGCATACAGCGCGTATTCCTCGCAGTACGGGAAGATTCCGGGTGTCTCTGTGGTGATGCGCGGACTGCATGACCATGTTCTTCCGTGGTCTCCGGCTCCCGGAACCGCCGATGAGGAGGAAGAGGACGGGGAGACAGAGGCGGACGGAGAGTCCGGCGGAGAGGCGGGAGCGGACGACGCGGCCGCGGAGAACCTGCCGCGGAGCGGGGAGGACGGCGCGGAGCAGACCGCCGGGGCCGGGGGCATTCCGGAGGAATCCTCGGATAGCGCGCAGCAGGAGAATGCCGGCGGGAAGCAGGTGAAGGACGGAGCCGCCTCCTCCGGGAATGAGGCGAAGGACGCCGCCGCCTCCTCCGGGAACAAGGCGCAGGACGACGCTGCCGCGACAGAAAAGCAGGCGCAGGACGACGCTGCTGCCGATCAGGGCAGCGGGCAGCCGGAGGACGCCGCCGCTTCCGGAAAAGAGCAGTCGCAGGACGCCGCCGCTTCCGCAAAAGGGGACGGTGCCTCCGCGAAGGCAGACGCGGACCCTGAAAAAGCGGGCGCCGGCTCCGCGAAGGATTCCACAGACAAGGGAGACAATCCGTCGGAAAAGGACGCGGATTCCGTAAAAGCCGCGGCGGTCCGCGTGCCGGAGACCTCCGGAACCCGGGTCGTGCCCGCGAAGGACTACGGCGTCGCGGACAAGGAGTATCTCTCCGACCCCGACGCGGTCTACAATACCGATACGGAGGGCCTGTTCGCCCCGAACGGGACGTTCTACGAGCTGCAGGCGGTGGACGACAGTTATTTCGATGACGCCCTCTTTATCGGCGATTCCAGGACAGTCGGCCTGTATGAATACGGCAACATGCAGCTGATCACTTCCTTCCTCGCGAGGGAATCCACGACCGTATATGATCTTTTTGACGAAAATGAGAAGATGGATTACAATCCGAAGGGCAGAAAAACCATGGAGCGCACGCTGAAGGACCTGCTCTCCAAGGCGAAATTCAGGAAAATCTATCTCTCGGTCGGAGTCAACGAGCTCGGGATTCCGGACACGATGGACTATTACGAGGAATACCGGAAGGTCATCAGGAAAATCCACAAGCTGCAGCCGGAGGCGGTCATCTACATGCAGGGCATCATGCACGTTTCCAAATCCAGAAGTAAAAGCGATGCCGTTTTCAACAATACGGCGATCGTGCAGCGAAACCAGGCGATTTCCACACTCGCCAACGGGCGTAATATTTTTTATATAGATATGAACGCCGACCTCTGCGACGCGGACGGGAATCTCCGGGACGAACTGACCGGGGACGGGATTCATCTGAAGGCGTCCGCCTGCGAGCTGTGGCATGCTTTTTTGAAAAAGAACGCGGTCGTGCTTCCGGAATAAAGCGCGAGGCCGCTTTCCGGAA
>JAUNJS010000600.1 GCA_030533125.1 Eubacteriales bacterium
GGACGCCTCATGAGGCGGCGGAATCAGCCCCTACCGGCGCTGCTTCATGGGAACAAAATCCTGCGTGCTGCCGACATATTTGGTGGCGGGGCGCATGATGCGGCCGTCGTATAGCTTGTTCTCCAGATTGTGCGCGACCCAGCCGGCAATCCGAGCTGTGGCAAAGAGCGGAGTGTAGAGCTCCTCCGGGATGCCGAGCATGTTGTAGGCGAAACCGGAGTAGAGGTCGACGTTGGACGAGATCGTCTCTCCCTTGCGTTCCAGGACGACCTCTTTGACAGTGTCCTCGAACAGCTTGTAGAAGGAAAACTTGTACATGCAGCCGAGTTCTTCGGCGAGGTTCCGGCACAGCCTGCGCAGAAGCTCGGCGCGGGGATCGCTGATGGTGTACACCGCGTGGCCGAACCCGTAGATCAGTCCGCTGTGGTCATAATAATCCTTGTCCAGGATCCGGTTGATGATTTTGCGCAGCTTGTCTTTATCTGCGGTGTAGTCCATGTCGGCGATGATCTGGCGCATCATGCGCGCAACCGAGATATTGGCGCCGCCGTGCTTGGGTCCTTTAAGGGAGCCGATGGACGCGCTCAGCGCGGAATAAATATCCGTGCCGGTGGAACCGACTACGACGTTCGTGAAGGTCGAGTTGTTACCGCCGCCGTGATCCGCGTGGATCAGCAGGATGGCATCGAGCAGGTTGGCCTCGTGCGCCGTGAATTTTCCGTCCGGACGGAGCATGTACAGAATGTTTTCCGCGATCGAATACTCCGGGCGGGGATAATGAATAATCAGCGAACTCCTGTCGAAGGAATGCACCTTGGTATAATACGCGTAGCAGCCCAGCGCCGGGAATTTCGCGATCAGGTTGACCCCCTTGAGCAGGTTTTCGTACACATCCGTCTCGTCCGGCGTCTCGTCATAATTGTACAGGGACAGGACCGCTGCCTGCAGCTTGTTCATCAGGTTGCGCGCGGGCTTGAGCAGAAGCTCATTGGCCAGAAAGCTCTCCGGAAGATCATAGCGGACAGAGAGACAGGTCTTGAAGTTTTCAAACTCCTCTTTGTCCGGAAGATATCCGAACAGAAGCAGGAAGCAGGTCTCCTCGAATCCGTAGTTCCGCTGCCGGTTCATCAGCAGGTCGCGGATGGAATAGCCGCGGTAGAGCAGGTCTCCTTCACAGGGGAGGATATTGCCCTTTTCATCGGTCGTATACCCGATGACATCCGAGATTCTGGTCAGGCCGATCCGGACGCCGGTGCCGTCCTCGTTGCGCAGTCCCTTTTTGACATTGTATTCCGCGAAGAGATGGTTGGGAATGTCCGTGTAATTGGACGAACGCCCGAAATAACGTGCCAGGATGCTGTCGTCGTTGAAATTGTCAGTTCTCATTAAAGCCATTCGATCTCCTTCCTCGCTATCGCGATATATCCTTTTGTGAATGCGGGGAATAACAATTGTATACCGTAATGCATTATGCTCAGCCTGAACATTATAACATGAAGTCGGAAAAAAACCATCCCTTTTTGAAAATACAATCTGCCCCGGTTTACATCATAGCCAGCCGGTACTCGTTTATTTGAAAACCCGAACGGCGTGCTCTGAATGTAAAAATAGTGAGCGAGCTTTTATACCGGAAACAGAAACAGAGAAATAGAAATGAAGTCATTTTTGTGATAACATGAATCAGAATCCAAAAAGAGGTGCTTACAAATCATTTCCTGATCATTTCCTGCGCAAAATGGCAATATTTCGCAGGCGCGTTTCCGCGTTATTCGGGTCAGGATTGCCGCAGGGGATACAGCTGCCTGAAAAACGGAAATTGAAAAGATTGCCCGAATATGAAGTAAGCAGTCTGTTTTACCGGATCTCAGGAAGG
>JAUNJS010000215.1 GCA_030533125.1 Eubacteriales bacterium
TCTGCAATGCTCTGTTTTTTGGACGCTCTACACTTGGAACTTTTCTAATGTATTATCTCATTTCAGCTGCTTGATTGTGCCTTATCATATAAAAGAAACAAATCAAGGGTGCCGTGCACCAGTCTTCTGGCGTGCCCTTGACTTGTTTCTTTTATATGATTTTTTATAATCAAGCAGTGTCCATCTTGGCGTTCACTGTTTTGTCAACGTCAAGGTCCAGATTCGTAGCAAAACTTCGAGTCATTTAGGGAATTATTCAACAGCCTCCCACAGGACAGGCTCTCCGATGACTAAAAGCGGACGCTTCCAACCCCAGGTTTCATTATAATACGTTCCATCAAAAACTACTTTAAGAAATTCGACTCCTCTTAGGTCGACCGTGAATTCTTCCGGTGCATCCTTTGATGTACATCCTTTTTTGGTATATAACAACTCTTCGTCTCCATAGATCCGTATCTCCGGTAAATCAGATTCGAAGTCACCTACATTTTCCACAGAAGCTTGGGTAACATAGAATGTACCTGTCAATTCTGTATACTTTTCTCCCAAATAGTATTCGACTTCATCGCAACTAGCATAAGAACCATCGCAAGACAATACATAGTTATATGAATTACCATAATTATCGGTAGTATACTGCACTGGTTGCGAGGTTTTCACATTCGTATTCCCGTAAGGCTCCAGTTCTATTATACGGGTCCTGATGCTCTGTTTGCCTTTATAAAGGGGAGGGGTTTCTTTCCCAGTATTTTCCCACAAGGTTGGCTCTCCGATGACTAAAAGCGGACGCTCCCACCCCCAGGATTCATAATAACACGCTCCATCAAATACAATTTTTAAAAAGTTCACGTTTTTTATATTTACTAAGAACTTCTCTGGTTCATCTTTATAATTACAGCCCTTTTTCGTATACAGAAGCACATTATCTCCATAAATTCTGATCTCAGGTTTTGAAGAAGAAAAATTGCCTACATGATCGACCGAAGCCTTAGTAACGAAAAATATCCCGGTAAAAGAACCGTAGTTTCCTCCTAAACTGTATTCTACTTCATTGTATTCGCCGTATCCATTATTACAAGATAATATCTTCGTATATGAGTTCCCGTAATTATCGATTTGAGAAGGCAAATATGTTTCCACAGATGTATTGCCGAAGGGCTTAAGGTCGGTCAGACAGGTGCTACGCCCCAGATCAGTAGCCACAGTAATATTCATCTCCTCGGAAATACCATCTTTTACAATTGCAACCTTACAAACTCCCTCTTGATCCGGCACATCAGCTGGCTCTATAAGAAAATCACTAATTGATTTCTTCTTCCCATCTTCATATTCTCCAATCACTTCAAACATGCTTGGCACAAGCTTATCCCCTGTCTTAATCTTGCCTTTATGAACACTTTTTAGTTCTGCAGAGATTGAAATAAGACGAGGCTCATATCCATATATACTAACTTTACAAGTTGATGTAGTCCCCTCTGTATCAACAAATTGAATTTCTATAGAATTATTTCCTTCTTTCAGCTGAACTGGCGAATATGTAAATCCTTCGATGAGTTGTACTTCTTCCCCATTTCGATCAATACCGATTACACTAAAATCCCTTTCTTCTAAGTAATAGCCGGCATAGGTATTTCCTGGTTGAGATTCTGAGGCCTTCTTTTCTATATACGTTGCACTGATATGTTTGATTTCAGGAATAACATCAAAGGCCCTAACACCATCCTTATCAACGTGTACCCGTGTGCTGATAGTGTTAGATGTATTAATAAAGAATCTGTTCCTGTACATCACAATAGACGGATCATGAGAAATTTTTATTACATCGCCTTTTTTATATTTACTCCATGAAACATTATCAGTATCTTTTTCTCTGACACAATACTCTGTCACTTCGAATATATATTCAGTATCCGAAAAATATATTCCCGTTCTATCCTCACTAACAATGAGTACAGGGTCGCTTACTGGTAATCCAATTATTCCAATCAGTGTTGTGACTAAAGCACTGGCTATCAGAACGTACTTCCAAGCTGGATGGTCAGAACCAACTATTATTTCCACTATGGTAAGAATTCCACTTAAAACAAACAGAATAATGCCAATTTTTAACATGGTAGTATTTCCTCGACGTAAGAAAGAACTATCTTTAACTGAGAATGTTACTTTTCTCTAACGCAATAAAGCAACGATCATAAAAAATACCAGGGGCTTTATCCACCCAGTCCTTCAATGGCATTTTTTCATATTTTTCGATCTGGCAATTGATTTTGGGTGCCTGCTCATTGAACCTTACTTCTGTACTTAACAGGTACGGATTATGAATCAGTTCGGCTTTAATCATAATCTCACTCCTCGTTTATCAAAGCATTTTAGAAACTCCAAATGAACATATCTTATATGCAAAACGCGCATAGAAAACGAAGCTTCTGTTCGTTTCTATGCGCGTAATCTATCCGTCTTCCTTCATGATGGGTATATACCTATAATATATAAATAGCTTTGTTTAAAGATTCTCGGTGGCATGGACTGTCTCAACCCAAATAATGCAATACGTCAATAAACAAAAATAATTATAGGCACATCACAGTAAAGTGTCAATTTATATGGAGCAATGATGTTTAATCTTCCTGAATGCAGTATTTCATGAAGGCATATTCTTTGCCAGCGATGTCAGCAGTGCCATCATCTCCGGATTACCCAACACTTTTGCAAGGAGTTCCGCATCCACACCATCTGGAACGGTAAGTGTTTTTTCCTTCGTTCCTGCAGCAATCTGCTCATTGAGCTGTGGATTGAGGTTCTTCTTCCCATAAAATGCTTCTTCAAAAAGCTCGGCGTTTTTCTTGCGGTCTTCATCGATGATGTGGGAATAGACATCGGTCACCATATTGATCTGGGAGTGGCCGGAGTCTCCCTGCACGGCTTTGATGTCGCCACCGTTGAGTTTGAGCTTATATGTCACACTGGTGTGTCTCAGGCTGTGGAAAACGACATCGGGCAGGTCGTATTCATCGATCAGTCTGTCAAGTTTTTTGCGGATGGTTCCCCCGTCGACAGGTGATCCGTAAGGCGTTGCCATTACAAGATCATAGTCCTGGTATTCGGGGCCGAGGATATCCTTCATTTTTTTCTGTTCTTCTTTCTGCCGGATCAGCATTTCAGCGACGGTCTTTGGAATAAAAACTTTGCGAATGGAGCTGTCTGTCTTCGGCTTTTTCAGGACACGGACAGTTTTACAGAGCTGGCTCTCGGAGGGAAAAGTGAAAATAATGTCCTTCCCGCCAAGTACTTTGACAGCCTCCTTGGAAACGCGCTGGAATTCTTTATCGACATAGATGTAAGCTTCCCCTTTCTCGATCGCTTCGGGAGAGATGTCCACGCATTTCCAGGTGAGGCCGCAAAGTTCACCGATCCTAAGTGAGGCTGCAAATGCAAGGTTTATGGCAAGTTTCAGCTGTTCATCTTCACAGACTTCTGTCGCATACATCAGTGTCTCCGCTGTCCAGATCTCACGTTCTGCTGATTTATACTTTGGAACCGTCGCGTACTGTGCCGGGTTCTTTTCCATCTGCTCCCACTTCACGGCCTGTTTAAAACAGCTGCTCAAAAGCTTATGTATGTCTCGGATCGTGCTTGGACCGACAAATTCGTTCCTTGCCTTCTTTTGTCCGTGAATCGGGACCGCAGGCGTCTTCTGGAGTTTCTGATAATACAATTCAAGGAAGCGGGTGTTGATATCTCTGATCTTTGTCTCACCTATGATGGGGGCAATGTAATTGTCGATCAGGCTGTTATTTCTCTGATACGAAGACATGGCCCATTTGTATTTCCCGTAGAGACTGACATATTCTTCTAGCAGCTCGTTTAGTGTCCGGCATTTCGGAATCACCATCCTGCCCAGACTTTCTCTGTATTCGAGTTCCTTCTTTCTCTTCTTTGCCTCCGATTTGGTCTTGTAAGTTTCCCACTTCTGCTTCTTGTTCCCGTTTTCATCGTAATAAGAGTAGATAACACAATATTTTCCGTTCCGTTCCTTTATGGATGCCATTTTTATCACCCCCGATTGCAAACCATTCTACTTTCATGTGTAATCTCTTTTCGCTTCAAGATTGTTTGAAGATCTTCCCGGCCGGAGCTTTTTCAACGCCCGGTTTCCCGGTCCTGCAGCCATTTCTCAAAATCACGTCTGTGGATTCGAATCCTGCTTCCAACCTTTGTGCAGTTGATCTTTCCGCGATCAGCCAGTTTTGAAATCATCTGTCGGGTCACGTTTGCCATTTCCGCTGCTTCAGCGATAGTGATGAAATCGGGAGCATGTTTGCTCCGGGGAATTAGCGTTTTGTTTTTGTCGGCATCTTTTGGTTCCTGATTTGCTGTTTCCGGAAGCTCGATATCATTTGTGTCAGGATTGTTAGAATAATCTGCCATCTTAACAGTATCGACCAGGTGGAATCTATCCTGTCCGGACAGAAAGGCTTCAAAGTCTTCCCGCGTGATCCGTTGCTGGCCATTCAGAAAGACGCATTTGAAAAAGCACTCATAATTATTGTCTTCCAGGATGCTGTACCCCTGCTCTGTAGAAATGCCGAGAAGTGTTGCCATCTGTGGGACTGTGATCGTTGAGGCGAATCTGCCATTTTCTTTCAGACGATCCTTTGCTGTGCGGTAACGCGATTGTGTGGAGTACCATTGATCAAAAGCTTTCCTGGGTACGCGCATCCTGAAATCAACTGTCACGGTTTCCAGATGTTCTCTTTTGATCAGAGCATAGACTCTTGATTCACTGATTCCCAGCATTTCCGAAATGTTGTGGATGGAATATGTTGCAGCGTTTATCAGCAGGCCCGGCTCTTCCCCGGTCACTTTACGGTAGTGGATCTGGCCGGCGTACCATTTTTCAAAGCTGGCGACATCGACCATGGTTTTTCCCTGTATGCTTCTGGTCTCAAACACTTTTTTGTTGAGGAGCCAGTACCGCTCTGTTCTCTTAAGCCCCAGCAGCTCGCCCATCTGTGTCACGGTCATGAAACTTCCTCGGTGTGAACCATCCGTATTCCAGCCTGTTAAGGATCCTCTTTTCTTCCCCGAAGTTTTCTCATCCGTTCTCATTTTTATCCTTTCGTCACCACTTCATCCGTTCAAACTTTCATCCTGTTTTCCTTTCTATTATATCTCAGGAACCCGAAATCTCTTAGGATGTCACCGCAGTGAAAATGGTGGCCGGATCGTCCACTATTACAGAATGCCCGGGGAATTCTTGTGGGGATTAGATGGATTCCATAGCTTCACTGGAAGACTGGTTCCTTTCAAAACTGCCGTCCAGCCACTCGTCGAAACTCCTCTTCGAGATCTTATACCTGCCTCCGATCATGACCCAGTGAAACTCCTTCCTCTTGATCAGCTCATAGACCGCAGGTTTGCTGATTTCCAGCATTTCCTGCAGGTCGCTTACGCTATAGCATCTTTTTTCTGTCATCTGTGTTGTTTTTGCCATCTTCGAACCCTCCCTGTTGCTGCATTGTTAAAAGTCCTTCTACTAACCCCAGAAAATAAGGGTCTAAGGAAACCACCTGTTTCCAAAAAACCGGAAATATTTCTGATTTCATCCACACAGAGCAATTTGGGCGAGCATTTGAAAAAGAGTGTTTGAAATCTGACCTTTTTCGATTTCCTGAGGGAATTAAAATCTGGGGTTATTAGAGGGGGATATTATTGCTGATTTCACCTCCGTGGGAGCCCCAAACCGTTCCAACGCAAGATTCTCCCGGCGAACACGGATAACCCAAAACGGGTAT
>JAUNJS010000601.1 GCA_030533125.1 Eubacteriales bacterium
CTGCTGCAGATGAACTGCTGCAGGTACCCTGCTGCTGACGCTCTGCGGCTTCCGTATAAAAAAGCGCGAAAATGCGGGGAAGCAGACAGGGAACGCGCCGGAAAAACAGCTGCAGTTGCTCTGCGGCTTCCGTATAATAAAGCGCGAAAACGCGAGGGAGCGGTTGTGAAAATATCTGTCCTTACGATAATGCCCGGGCTGTTCGGGAGTTTCCTGGAGAGCCCGGTTGTCGCGCGGAGCATCCGGAACGGCGCGCTGGAAGTGGAGATTATCGACATCCGGGACTATGCCCCGGGAAGCTTCCGCCATATTGACGACTCCCCCTTCGGAGGCGGAGCCGGGATGGTCATGCGCTGCCAGCCGGTACTGGACGCTTTGCGCGCCTGTAAGAAAAAAGAAGCGGAGAGCCGGACCTGCCGCCGGGAGGGGCAGCCCGTTGTAACCGAAGAAAAACAGGCAGCCCTGCAGGAACCAGGCCCGGTGCCCGGAGAAAAAGTGTCCGGGACGCAGAAACCGGAAGATGCGTCCCACAGCTACACCGTCCTCTTCAGCCCGGCCGGGACTCCCTATACGCAGGCGAAGGCACATGCCTTTTCCGCTATGTCCCACCTGATCCTGCTCTGCGGGCACTATGAGGGCATGGATGCCCGCATTGAACCCCATGCGGACGAACTGGTTTCCATCGGGGATTACGTGCTGACCGGCGGGGAACTGGCCGCGCAGGTCATCATTGATTCCGTCGCGCGCCTTTTACCGGGGAGCCTGCGCGAAGCGAGCACCCTGGAAGAGTCCTTCGAGAATGGACTCCTGGAATATCCTCAGTACACGCAGCCCGCCGTCTATGAGGGCCGGGAAGTGCCGGAAGTGCTCCGGAGCGGGGACCACGGGCGCATCCGCAGGTGGCGCCTGCAGCAGTCCCTTCTGCGGACAAGAAAACTGCGCCCCGACCTGTTCGAAGCGCATGTACTGACACAGGAGGAAAAGGAACTCCTGGAAGAAGAGCCTGAAGAGTAAAAACGCCTGCCTGTTGTCCGCGGTTTTGATTCCGCAGACAGCTTGCAGGCGTTTTTTACTTATTGTCCTGCCCCTGTTTCCGGGACGGCCGGGCCGCCAAAGCGCTTCAACCTGAAGTTGGATTATAATAAAAGGCATACCGGGAGTTACGGCTCCCTGAACACTTCGGAAAAAGAAAGGAAATAATGAAAATGACACAGAGAAAACCCCTGATCGCTGTCCCGACCGGAGATCCCGCCGGCGTCGGCCCGGAGATTGCGGCGAAGGCCTGCGCGCTGGAAAAAGTGTATGACGCGGCGGATGTGATTGCGATCGGCGACAGAAAGGTCATGGAAAACGCGATCCGCATCGTGGGCGCGGACCTGCGGGTGAACGTCGTGGACAGCCCCGCCGCAGGCGATTACCAAAAAGGTGTCCTGAACCTGATCGACCTCGATAATATCGACCAGGCGCGGTTTTCCTACGGGACCGTGCAGGCGATGTGCGGGAAGGCGGCGTACGCCTACATCGAAAAGAGCATCCGGCTCGCCATGGAAGGCGAAGCGGACGCCGTCGCGACGACGCCGATCAATAAGGAGGCGCTGCACGCGGCGGAAGTCCCCTTTATCGGACATACAGAGATCTTCGGCGCCCTGACCGGCACACCGGATCCTCTCACCATGTTTGAGACGAACGGCTTACGCGTCTTCTTCCTCACCCGCCATAAATCCCTGCGCGCGATGCTGGATGACATCACGAAGGACAACATCAAGGCCTGCGTGAAAGAGAGCCTCGCCGCCCTCCGGCGCCTGGGCGTCACGGAGGGAACCATGGCCGTCGCCGGCCTGAACCCGCACTGCGGCGAGCACGG
>JAUNJS010000216.1 GCA_030533125.1 Eubacteriales bacterium
ATAAACATTTCAAAAAAGAATCCGGAAGAAAAGTCGGATAAGCATTTCAGAAGAGAAACCGGAAGAAAAGCGGCAGGTGAAAACCTGCCGCTTTTTTGTCATCTTTATTCCGCAGAGATCTGTGTCATCCATGCTGCCCGGAGCGTATTGTCACCCGGCATTCCAGACGGATTCCCGGCTCCATCGAGAGCGTATACTTAATCCTCGCCCGCACACGCGCCCCGGCAGGGAAGCCGCCGTCCATCAGAGTGATGCGCTCTGTCCGGATTTCCATGGGGATGGTTCCATACGGCGTACGATAAGCGCACTTTGTCGAGGGTACCGCAGGGTCAAACAGCATCCGCGTACCCCGCGCGTCTCCCCGCTCCATCCGGGCACAGGTTTTTGACAGAAGAAGGCAAGCTTCTTCGCCCTCCGCGAGATAACGGAACCGGTATTCCCCGTCCCGCGCCATGCAAACCGCTTCATATACCGCGGTGCTCTCCCGGGTCTGCGGCGGGTCTTCTTCCGGATCCGTCTGTCTCCCGGTGATGGTCAAAATGACCGGTACTTCCTCTTCCATCATCCGCCGCTCTTCCCACATTCGATCATGGGGCATTTCCTTTCCGGAAACATCTCCGTTTCGGGAACATTTCTATTCCGGGAATCCGGGAACATTTCTGTTCCGCAAGCATTTTTATTCCGGTAATCCGGGAACACTTCCACGCCGTCTCTTCAGGCATCCGCCGCTCTCCCGCGTCCCTGCTCCCGGTCCGTACAGACCGAAAAGTCCTCTGTCAGTGATTCTCCGGAGTCCGCAGCGGTTCTGCCGAGTATTTGTAGATATCGATTTTTTCCGCGGCAAGAATCCCGTACTTGATAATGGAATTGGCGAACTGCCGGAACTGTCCCGCCATATCGCTGACATAAAACCGGTACTGAGGTTCCCCGCTCCCCAGTGGCTGGCGTTCTTCCGCGAGGAGAGACATTTCCCCCAGCATGCGCCGTAGTTCCATCGCCGTCTCATAGGCCGGATTGATCAGTTCAATATTTTCGCCTGCCGCGCGCCCGATGGTCTTGCGGATCAGCGGGTAATGCGTACAGCCCATGATCAGGGTGTCGATCTCTCTGTCCAGCAGAGATGCCAGGTAGCGCCTGGCGATCTCATCTGTCACCGGATCCTCCCACAGACCTTCCTCCACGAGGGGTACAAAAAGCGGGCAGGCCTGGCCGAACACCTCCGCCTCGGGCATAATCCGGCGGATGTAGGCTTTATAAGAGCCGCTGGAAATCGTGGCCCTGGTCCCGATGACGCCGATTCTGCCGTTTCTGGTCTTCGAGACAGCTGTTTTCGCCCCCGGCCGGATCACGCCGATGACCGGCACCGGACATTCCCGCTCAATTTCCGGCAGCGCGTACGCGCTTGCCGTATTGCAGGCGACCGCAATTGCCTTTACCTTCTGTTCCAACAGGAAACGGACGATCTGGCGGGAGTAGCGCGTGACCGTCTCGCTGGATTTGCTTCCGTAAGGCACACGCGCCGTATCTCCGAAATATACAATCCGCTCGTTCGGCATCTGGCGCATGATCTCCCGCGCCACCGTGAGCCCCCCGATCCCGGAATCAAATACGCCGATCGGCATTTCCGCCGTCAGGTCTGTGTTTTGCCCCATTGCTGCCTTTCTATATCTCCTAAGATGTGGAGTTTCCCTGGAGTTCCCCGACATCTTTACTCGACAATCCCGCTGCTGTTTCGGCGTGGAATGCTCATTTGCAGAGGTGGTTTTGCCGCCCCGCATATCCGGCATGCAGATACATCCGTGCCTGATTGGCTGTTTCCCGCCGCTTTTTTCTATGCTTTCTATGCTTCTGTTTCCGCGGCTTTACTGCTGTGCCTTGCGGATCTGGCTGAGAATAAACTCCTGCTGGCGCTTGATGTGCTCTTTCGCGGTAGACGCAGCCTTGTCCGGGTTTCCTTCCATAATCGCGTCGCAGATCATGCGGTGTTCCTCGATCAGCTTCTCGTAATGCAGATCATCCCGAATGTACTCGAACCGGAACCGGTAGATCGTATCCGCCATGCCCGACAGCACCTGATCCAGACGCCTGTTCCTGGCCGCTCCGGCGATCACGTCGTGGAAACGCACGTCGCTCTCCGCGATCTCCTGCTCATCCCCGTTCCTCGCGCTGTGCTCAAAAGCATCTCTCGCCTTAAGCAGTTCCCTGATTTCCTCTTCTGTGATCCGCTGGCTCGCCAGAGAAGCACACAGCTGGTCAAGCGCGCTGCGCACCTCCATGACATCCTGCAGGTCTTCTTCTGTAATCCTGGCGACGCGCGCACCGCTTCCCGGCGTAATCGTCACCAGTCCCTCCAGCTCCAGCTTCCGGATGGCTTCCCGAATCGGTGTCCTGCTCGTTCCAAGGATCTTGCCCAGTCTTACTTCCGTAAGCCTTTCTCCGGGGTGCAGCTTCCCGGTTAAGATCAGTTTCCGCAGGGTCAGAAACGCGGTCTCTCTGAGTGGAATTGACTGTTGATCATCCAGCGCAGGCATCGCATCGGGAATCACTGACAGGAATTCTTTATCAATCTGTCTTTTCTTTTTCTGCTCGGGCATAAAAACCTCCATACACATGCAGTGTACTGCACGAAAACAGCAGGGAGCTTTTCCCTTTTGCTCCCCCTGTGCGTACTCCTGACGTGTTCTTCGCGTACAGGACGGCCTGCTTGATCTGCCTCCCCATACGCCCCGTCCATTCTTTCCTGTACATTCAGGCATTCTACATTCTTGCTTTTCTACATTTTTACTTATAATAAAATGTAAAAATCATATGTAAAATCATAAATGCTGTGCCTGGACAGGCTTCACGCAGAAAGTACGGCATTCCGCTGCCATTTCCGTCTGCAGAAAGGCTCCCCGTGCCATTTCCGCTTCCTTTTCAGTTTCAAAAATCGCAAAAACACTGGGTCCGCTGCCGCTCATCATAGCCGCGAGCGCTCCCTTTTCTATAAAAAAGTCTTCGATTCTGCCGATCACAGGAAGACTCCCCCCCGTAACAAGTTCCAGGACATTTTCACATCGCTGTGAAAGTCCCCGCAGATCGCCGGCGCACAGGGCGGCAATCTGTCCGTCTATATCGGGATGATGATATCCCTCCAGCGCATCCAGGGCGCGATATACCTGTGCTGTCGAAGCCGATGCTTCCGGCTTGACCAGCACAATGGCGCACGCAGGCATCGGCGGCAGCGCTGTCAGGCGCTCCCCGATTCCCTCCGCAAGCTTTGTTCCCCCCGCAATGCAATACGGAATGTCCGCCCCCAGGCGGACCGCCATTTCCATCAGTGTATCGTCCGTGACCTCCGGCGCAAGCAGGTCGCGCACGGCCAAAAACGCCGCCGCCGCATCCGTGCTGCCCCCGGCCAGGCCTGCCGCCACAGGAATCCTCTTGACGAGGCGGACCTCCATGTCCGCATGAAGGTCAAAGGCATCCATCATCATCCGGATCGCGCGGCAGATGAGGTTGTCCTCTCCCGCGGGGGAGAGCCCGCTCTCATCCACGAGCGTAATCCGTCCGCCCGCGGCCGGTCCATCCTTTCCGGGCGTCGTACGCGCTGTAAAAGTCAGCGTGTCATGCAGATCAATCTGCTGCATAATCATGCGCAGCAGATGATAGCCATCCTCCCGGACGCCCGTGACGTCCAGTCCCAGATTGATTTTCGCACAGGCATTTCTGGTAACTGTTTTCACCATAGTCGGATGCACCTTCCCGGTACAGATTTAAAAATGTAAGATTCGAATTTCTTTCGTTTTCAGTTCACAGTTCCAAGCAAATCGGCTGTTCACGTTCTCTTCCGGGATCGCGGAGATCCTGCCGTTTTCAGTTCACGGCCCCGGTCAGGGAGGAAACCTTCGCGACGCCGTGCCGCGCGCACCATTCCTCCATGCCGCGCGCCACCCTGACGGTCGTGTACGGATCATGGAAATTCATCGCGCCGACCGCGACAGCGGACGCGCCCGCCATCATAAATTCAATAGCGTCCTCCGCAGAGGCAATGCCTCCCATGCCGATCACGGGAATGGAAACTGCCTGTGCCGCCTGCCATACCATGCGGACCGCCACCGGCTTAATTGCCGGACCGGAGAGGCCGCCGGTCTTGTTGGCAAGCACGAACTGCCTTTTTTCAATATCAATTTTCGCCCCGGTAATCGTGTTGATCAGCGAGATCGCGTCCGCACCGCCGTCCTGGGCCGCGCGCGCCATCTGCGTGATGTCGGTCACGTTCGGCGTCAGCTTCATGATCACAGGCTGCGCCGCTTCTTTCTTGATCTTTTCCGTGATATCATACAGGGCTTCCGGATTCTGGCCGAAGGCGATCGCGCCCTCCTTGACATTCGGGCAGGAGACATTGATCTCGAGCATGTCCACCGGCTCCTCCTGCAGGCGGCGCACCACATCCAGATAATCCTCGACGCTCTTGCCGCACACATTGACAATGACCTTCGTATCAACCGTCTTCAGGAAAGCCAGATCGCGCTCGATGAAGACGTCGATCCCGGGATTCTGCAGCCCGATCGCGTTGAGCATTCCGGCGCTCACCTCCGCGACGCGCGGCGTCGGGTTGCCCGGCCAGGGGACATTCGATACTCCCTTGGTCACAATGGCGCCCAGAAGGGACAGATCGAGCATTTCGTCGTATTCCAGGCCGGACCCGAAGGTGCCGGAAGCCGTCATCACGGGGTTTTTAAATGTTACGCCGGCAATGGTCACCGACATGTCCGGTCCTGCGTTTTTTTCAGTCGGATCCAAATGGTTCAGAGAAGTATTCAAGATCTTTTCTCCATGGTATTATATTTCGCGTTCCGGGGCGGCCGTTCCCGTCAAATATCAACATCCTCCGCAGGGAAAACGGGGCCTTCGACGCAGACACGGGCATTGTGCACGCGGGAATGCTCATCCACGCGCGTCGTCTTCGCGACGCAGCCGAGACATACGCCGATCCCGCACGCCATGCGCTCTTCGAGGGAGAGCCAGGCCCGGATCCCTTTTTCCGCCGCGTACTGTTTCACGGCACGCAGCATGGGGAGCGGACCGCAGGCACACAGGACATCCGCCTCAAGGCCCTTCTCCCGGACCACATCCAGCACGTTGCCCTTTGTTCCGACGCTGCCGTCCTCCGTAGCGATATAAACGTCCGCAAAGGCTTCCATTTCCTCCCTGAGGAAAAGGCTGCTGTCCCGGTAGCCGAGGACGGCCGTCACGGACGCGGGCGCCTGCGCACCGGGATCCGCCTGCCCTCCGGGCGCAGCGGCGCCGTGCAGGGCCGCCGCCAGCTCCAGCATGGGCGGCACTCCGATGCCTCCTCCCAGGAGCACGACACGCTTTCCGGCGAATTTCTCCAAGTCATAGCCGTTCCCGAGGATACCGAGCATTTCGAGATGATCCCCGGGCCTTAATAAGGTAAAAGAGCGGGTTCCCTTCCCCGCAGCCCGGTACACAAACCGGAGCGCTCCGCGCCCCGCGTCCCATCTGCAGATGCTGATCGGCCGCATAAGAAGCATATCGCCGCCGGCAGGATAAAGTCCGGCGAACTGCCCCGGGCGGATTTCCCGCGGCGCGGGGGCTTCTCCGGGCGCGTACGCCAGTTCCAGCGACCAAATATCCGGCGCCAGCATCCGGCTGTCCAGAACCGTCATCTCTGTCTTTTTTTTCATATTGCTATAACCCCTGCCGTCACTATAATCCCTGCCGGAACACGATGTTCCCCGGCCGGCCGAACCGGTTCTTT
>JAUNJS010000217.1 GCA_030533125.1 Eubacteriales bacterium
GCGTCACGTCAACGTTGTCTGCGTCACATCTGCGTTGTCTATATCATGACAGGCTGGATGTCCGTCCACGCGGACATCCGGGGAGATTTTTACAGATAATACGTCTGAAAATATAGTTACAAATTAACAAATTTCAGACAATATATTGGGCGGAGTAATCCGGAGCGCTTTTTATTCCCGGGGAGACGGGAAACCACGATCTGGAGGTTTCCGGTCCCTGTTTTGATCACATCGGCTGTCAGAGGTACGCGGGAAGTTTGTGTTTTGAGGAAAAGAAAACCCGCGCGGTCTTTTTCGCGGACCGCGCGGGCTGATGTGTCAGTTTGAAAAAAAGGATTTGTTGTCGGGGAGATTTGTTTTCAGGGGGATTTACTCCCGGATGAATCGCCGGAATGCATTGCCGGAATGAACCTTTTCGTCACAGATTCTCCCGGTCGATTCTGTCCTCTTTATAATAGAATGTCCTGTCGTGGTCAGAGACCGGACGCAGAACCCGGCATGGATTTCCGACTGCGACCACATTGTCCGGAATATCTTTTGTCACAATGCTGCCTGCGCCGATTACGGTGTTTTTCCCGATATGGACGCCCGGGAGGATGACAGCTCCTGCGCCGATCCAGGCGTTTTCCCCGATCCACACATCCCTGTTGTACTGTAGTCCGCGGGCGCGCAGCTCCGGGTCAATCGGGTGGTTTGCCGTTGTGATCGTCACGTTCGGGCCGAACATTACCTTGTCGCCGACATAAATATGCCCGTCATCCACCAGTGTCAGATTGAAATTGGCGTAGACGCACGAACCGAGATGCAGATGGTGTCCCCCCCAGTTGGCGTAAAAAGGCAATGTGAAATAGCAGTTCTCTCCGCATTCCGCGAAAACAGTCCGCATATATTGCTGCTGTTTTTCATATTCCGCCGGATTCGTCTGATTGAATTCCCTAAGGCGTTCCTGATATATACTCTGCTCATCCAGGATCTCCCGGTCCGCAGGGTCATAAATCAGGCCGCGCACCATACGTTCATACTGTGTCATTTTTATTCACCTGCGCAATTGCGGGTTTGCGGAAGTGTCTGCCGATGCACTACACGTTCCGTATTGTTATTTGCGTTTGAGGCCCCTGATGATCTTCTGACCGAAGGAATATGCGCGCACAAGGTGCTCTTTCGGCATATGTTCGCCGCAGGAGCGCAGAAGCGGTTTTGTGTTCTTTCCCGCAGAAAAGCGGAAAGACCCGTTCTTTTTTGTCTGTACCTCAAAGCGGGGAATCCACTTTCCTCCCAGCATGACATCCGCCACAATATATGTGATCTCTTCCCAGGGGATCTGGACGTAGTTCTCTACATTCCGGTCGTCGTAGAATTCAAAAGCCTTATCCCCGGTCATGATCCTGCCGTATTGCTGGATCCCCAGAAAAAAAGTCCCGTTACAGACATATTCAACATTTTTATTGAGCGATTCTGCCATTTTTCATCACCTCTATCCATCTGCGGACATTTGCGAGCGCATCGACCCGGGGGCCGAACATGAGCATGGAGAGTTTTTTTGCGCGGAACGCGCAAAAAGATCGGGAATACAAGTGTGTGGAGCGGGTCGGGAGCGCGCAGGCGCGGCGACACGCGTGGTCTTTACATACGAAGTCTGTGACACAAAACCATGGAACGAATGTATGTAAACACTGTTCCTAATCCTATCATGAGAGAAAGAATATTTCAAACCGAAAGATTTTGAATTGCAGGTTTTTTATACGCAAGAGAAAAAAACGACGGAAATATCAATTGCAGGTTTTTTATACGCATGAGAATAAAGAAGACAGAAATCCCAAAGAAAAGTCCCCTGCCGCAGGCACCGCCTGAGACAGGGGATATTCATCCGGATCGTATGAACAGTTATTTTGAATTATGATTCCGGACCGGAACATTTCCTGAAATCATCCGCAGGCAGGTCCGGTTCCGGGACAGATGATCACATCAGTCCGATGAGATGGAACACGATACCCACGACGAAGAGTCCGAGGATGATAACGATCGGAGAGACCTTTTTCTTGAGCAGGTACATGCACAGGAAGGTCAGAAGGAGGGCGGCAAGGCCGGGAACCAGGGAATTCAGGTTGTCCTGCAGTGTCGTCACCTTGGTGGGGTCAAGAGAAAGGCCGGATGCGTACTGCTGCAGCGCGGTGCGGATCCCCTCGCCGCCGTTCGGAAGGCTGGCCCAGTCGATGTACGCGCCTTCGGAGAGGGCGACTTCGGAGACCTTGATCGGGAAGCTGACAGAGACCCAGCGCTGTACCAGAGCGCCCAGGACGAACATACCCAGTATGGAAGCACCCTGTGTGACTTTCTGCAGAAGACCTCCCGAAAGGTCCTTCGTGATCGCGGTTCCTGCCTTATAGCCGAATTCCTGTGTATACCACATGAATGCGTAACGGATGACGTTCCAGAGAACGAAGAAGATGATCGGTCCGATGATGTTGCCTGTGAGGGCAAAGGAAGCGGCCAGAGCTCCGAGGATCGGGCGCACGGTAAACCAGAATATGGGATCGCCGACACCGGCGAGAGGTCCCATCATACCGACCTTGACACCCTGAATGGCGGCGTCATCGACCGGAGCGCCGTTCGCGCGGTCTTCCTCCAGCGCCAGGGTGACACCGAGGATGGGCGAACCGACATAAGGCTGGGTATTGAAGAACTCCAGATGGCGTTTGAGCGCCTCTGCCTGCTCTTCTTTTGTGGTGTAGAGCCTCTTGATCGCGGGGATCATAGCATAGCAGTATCCGCCGTTCTGCATACGCTCATAGTTCCAGGAGCCCTGCAGAAATGTCGAACGGATGCAGACAGAGATTCTGTCCTGTTTTGTCAATGCGACTTTCTTTTCGTTTTCAGCCATTTCGCATTACCTCCTTATTTAATAATCATTCAGGATGTCGCCCAGAGGGTCGCCGCTCCCGCCTGCAGAGGCGCCGCCGCCGCTGCCGGTGCCGCCTTTCGCGGACAGATTCAGATAGATGAAAGCGATCGCGACAGCGATGATGCCCAGGCCGATCAGGGTCAGGTTGGAGATCGCGGCGAGCGCAAAGCCGATGAAGAAGAACGGCCAGACTTCCGCCGTCGCCATCATGTTGATGACGAGCGCGTAACCGACTGCCACGACCATGCCGCCGCCGATGGCCATGCCGTCGGTCAGCCATGCGGGCATGCTGTTCAGGAGATTGGATACGACCGTGTCGGACACGACGCAGAGTGCCGCCGCGGGGACCGCGATACGAAGACCCTGCATGAAGATCGCGCCCCACTGCAGTCTCTCGATCCTGCCGAAATCAGCTTTTTCCGCTGCGGCGTCCATGGCGTGCACGATCGGCACAGCGAGAGTACGGGCGATCATGGTCAGGAAGAGACCTGCAACTGCCAGCGGGATGGCCACCGCGATTGCGGTGGAGACGCCGTTCGTACCCTGGCCGCCTTTCATCAGGATGATCGCGCTCGCGACAGAAGCCAGAGCGGCATCGGGAGCGACCGCGGCGCCGATGTTTGCCCAGCCCATGGCGATCATCTGCAGCGTACCGCCCAGGACAATGCCGGCAGTGGGCTGTCCGCAGACGATTCCGATCAGCGTGCAGGCCACAAGCGGCTGATGGAACTGGAATTCATCAAGGATACCTTCCATGCCCGCCAGAAAGGCGACAATGACAACCAACACTATGGATATAGCGTTCATAGATTCCTCCTTTTGTTTCTGTGCGCGCCGGCATGACAATCTACATGTACATACCGCGCACAGTTTTTTTTACATGTTGGCAAGCTCTGCACGCGCCTTTTCGATGATCGCGTTCATGTCCTCTTTGGAATCCGCGGGAACCTTGCGGACGTCGAATTCAATCCCCAGGCTCTTGAGTTCGTCGAAAGTCTCCACGTCCTCTTTTCCGAGGGAAAGAACCTTGTTGACTGCTACCTTGCCGAGCGAATGAGCCATGGATCCGACGTTGAGCGTCTTGATATCCACACCGCCCTTGATGGCACGGAGCGCGTCCTGAGGCGTCTCAAACAGAAGAAGCGCCTTTGTGGTGCCGAACCTCGGGTCTTTCGCGACCTGGATGATCTTGTCGATCGGAACGACGTTTGCCTTGACACCGGGAGGCGCTGCCTGCTCGATCAGTGTTTTGCGCAGCTCGTCATGCGCCACTCCGTCGGAGCAGACGATGATGCGGGTCGGAGCAGTCGCCTTGGACCATGCCGTCGCGACCTGACCGTGCAGAAGCCTGGAATCGATGCGCGCGAGGACATATTTGATTTTTCCGTCGCCGAGGACCGTTCCGGGAGGAATTGCGCCGGAAGGCATCGCACCTGCTGCAGGTGCTGCGGCGGGGGCTTCCTCCTCCGGCATGAGGGATTCGGGATGCGTTACGATGCCCTCTCTGGCCGCGGAAACAATCTGTGTCGCGACTTCACCGGCAGTCTCAAAGTCATCTCTTGCTCCATATGCCTCCGCAATCATAGGCAGGTTCATGCCTGTAACGACCGCCCATCCGGGATGATCCGCGCTGAGCAGGAAGATCTGGTTATACGGTGTCCCGGCGAAAAGATCGCAGAGGAACAGCACGTTCTCAGGATCTCCCATCTTAGAGACAGCGTCCAGGATCTTTGCTCGAAGATCATCCGGAGTCTCACCGTTGTGGAACGTTACAGGGATCACGTCATCCGCTTCGCCGAATACCATGCATGCGGAAGAATAGATCCCTGTTGCAAAGTCGCCATGACTTGCAAGGATAATCCCAACCATATTAATACTCCCTTCGTAATGATTAGTTCCCTGCCCGGGTTACGTCGGAATGCACAAGAACCGGACAGCCTCTACAAAGTACATTATATAGTTTATACATTTTTCATGTCAACATCATATTTTGTTCATGATATGCCTGCTATACAGACCTTGCTATACAGCTATACAGACAGGGTTACATTTCACGACTTCGAGGGGGCGGGAATTGGAACACGTTCCGTTTCAGCGCAGACCTCTGCGAAATCCGAGGGGTGTTTTTGCGTGGCTTTTAATACAAAACCCCGGGCGTAACCACATTCCGGGAAAGTCTTTTCTTTTTCTATTTATTTTTTTATAATAGAGGTATCAATTTCAGAACAGAAGTGAACAAAATAAGCTTGGCATCCTGTCCGAAAGCAGCCTGGAAAAGACATGCAGTTATTCCTGTGTGATTAAGTGGCAGGCCCTTGGGACGGCATAACAGACTGCACGTGCCCGGCAGGATCGATCCGATCGGGGTAAGCCGGATTCGTACTATGCAGCTGCGATGCAGCGACACTGTAACCGCATCTTCTTATGCACATAAACCAATATGATCATAGAAAGGAATCAGATATTATGCCCAGAAAGAAAAAAGAAGAGGAAATGATTTCGGCCGGGAATACTGCGGAAGCAACTGTGGAAACAGCGGCGGAAGCGCCTGTGGAAAAGCCGAAGCGCACCCGCAGGAAAAAGGCAGATGCTGAAACTGCAGCAGCGGAAGAACCGAAGAAAACAACGCGCGCAAAGAAGGCTGCCGCTCCTAAAAAGACCACAACAAAGACCACTGCGCGCAAAACCACGACGCGCAGGAAAAAAGCAGCGGAGCCGGAAGTGACTGCGGAAGCGGCCGCTCCTGCGGAAGCGGTAGTTGAAGCCGCGCCTGTTGAAGCAGTGGCTGAGGCACCCGCGGAAGTAGTGGCTGAGGCGGCTGTTGAGGCACCTGCGGAGGCAGTGGCTGAGGCCGCTGATGA
>JAUNJS010000218.1 GCA_030533125.1 Eubacteriales bacterium
CCGCGAAGCGCGAGACCGACACCATGCCGCAGTGGGCCGGTTCCTCCTGGTATTTTCTCCGCTACGTCGACGCCAACAACGACAAGGCGTTCGCGGACAGGAAGAAGATCGACTACTGGATGCCTGTCGACTGGTACAACGGCGGCATGGAGCACGTGACCAGGCACCTGATCTACTCCAGGTTCTGGCACCACTTCCTGTATGACATCGGTGAAGTCAACACTGCGGAGCCTTACATGAAGCGCTCCGCCCAGGGCCTGATCCTCGGCCCGGACGGCGACAAGATGTCCAAGTCCAAGGGCAATGTCGTCGATCCGCTCGACATCGTCACACAGTACGGCGCGGATACGCTCCGCGTGTACGTCCTGTTCATGGGCGACTACGCGAGCGCCGCTCCCTGGAGCGACAACTCTGTCAAGGGATGCCGCAGATTCCTCGAGCGCGTCGCCGGCCTCACCGAGATCCTCACGGACGGCCCGTCCCCGAAGGAACTCGAGACCGCTATGCACAAGACCATCAAAAAGGTCTCCGAGGACATCGAGGCGCAGAAATTCAACACCGCCATCGCGGCGATGATGACGCTCCTCAACGACATTTACAAAGCCGGAAGCCTCTCGAAGGAAGACCTCATCACCTTCCTGAAGCTCCTGTCCCCGTTCGCGCCGCATATCACCGAAGAGATCTATGAGAGCATCGGCGGGGAAGGGTTCCTCACGATCAGTGCGTGGCCGGTATTTGACCCCGCGAAGACCGTCGACGACATGATCGAAGTCGGCGTTCAGGTCAACGGAAAAGTCCGCGCGGCGGTCCAGATCGCCCGCGATGCCGACAAAGAGACCGCGCTCGCCGCCGCAAGGGCAAATGAGCGCGTCGCCTCCTTCATGGAAGGCAAAAAGCTGGTCAAGGAGATCTATGTCCCCGGTAAGATCATCAACTTTGTCGTGAAATAAACCGCGGCCGGAAATGATCCGGATGTTCTATCATATCTGAATCTGCTTTTTCAGCGTCACTGTTCCCGACATGGACAGTGGCGCTTTTTTTGTCCTTGACTTTATTGTATTCAGTGTATACAATAATACATGCTGCTGATCCGGATTCCATTCTGTTGATCCGGCATGTTTATAAAATAAGTCTCTGCATGTTCAGATATACCTAAGGGGGCCAGGATGGATGCGTTTGACCTGAAGCGTGAAGTAACGGACAAGTATTCTCTGCGGGGGCGTGTTTTTTCCAAAATACGAGAGGATATTTTAAACGGCAGGTACAAGGAGCACGAAGAGCTCAAGGAGATCCGGATCGGAAAGGAGCTCGGAGTATCCAGAACTCCTGTGCGGGAAGCTCTCAGGCAGCTGGAGCTTGAAGGACTTGTGCAGATCATTCCGAACCGGGGCGCTTTCGTGACCGGGATTCAGGCGAAGGATGTCAAGGACATTTATATGATCCGCGCGCGTCTCGAAGCGCTCTGCGCCCGGTGGGCGACCGAAAAAATCACAAAAGAGCAGATGGAAGCGATGGAGGAAAATGTCTACCTCGCGGAATTCCACGCCGGAAAGGGACATCTGGAACAGATGGCGGAGCTGGACAGTCAGTTCCACCACATTCTGTACAGCGCCTGTCATTCCAAGATGCTGGAGCACCTGCTGATCGACTACCATCAGTATGTTCTGCGCGTCCGGAAAAAGACGCTTTCCAGCGTATCCAGAGGAACGGCTTCCAACAAGGAGCACCGCGCGATCATGGAAGCGATCCGGGCCGGAAAAGCAGATCTCGCGGAGCGTCTGGCCGGCGAACATATGCAGAACGCTTATGAAAATATGGTCAAAAACGGCCTGTATGACATCTATAAAGATGAAGACAGCGGCAGCCAGGGGTGACCTTAGGGCAGGATAAAGCTGATTCAGGAAAAAACGGCTTAAATACGGGAAATCCCCGATGTTTTAAAAGAAATAAAAAGGATTATCAGAGTTATGAGCGGATTCAGAAATGTACGAAAAGTGCCTGCTGTCCTGCGGCACACGGAGTATTATGATATGCCGCAGGGAGAAATGAAGATGGAAAAAATCAGGATGAAGACACCGCTTGTCGAGATGGACGGAGATGAGATGACACGCATCATCTGGAAGATGATCAAGGAGGATCTTCTCCTTCCCTTCATCGACCTGAAGACAGAGTATTATGACCTCGGTCTTCCCTGCAGGGACGAGACAGACGACCGGATCACGATGGAGGCCGCCGAAGCGACCAGGCGGCTCGGCGTCGCAGTCAAGTGCGCGACCATCACGCCGAACGCGGCGAGAGTGGAGGAGTATCATCTCCACGGTCTCTACAAGAGTCCGAACGCGACGATCCGCGCGGCGCTGGACGGCACGGTATTCCGTGCGCCGATCCTTGTGAACGGCATAGAGCCTTATGTCCGCACATGGAAAAAGCCCATTGTCATGGCCCGCCATGCCTACGGGGATGTCTATAAAAACACCGAATACCGCGTGGAGGGACCCGGGAAAGCCGAACTCGTCTTTACGGACGCCGAAGGCAGGGAGACGCGGCGGACCATTCATTCTTTCGAAGGCCCGGGGATCGTGCAGGGAATTCACAATACGGACGCTTCCATCGAAGGTTTCGCCAGGGCATGTTTTTCCTTTGCCCTCAGCCAGAAGATGGATCTGTGGTTTTCCACCAAAGACACCATTTCCAAGACCTACGACGGCAATTTCAAGCAGATTTTCCAGGAGCTCTATGACAAAGAGTACAAAGAGCAGTTTGAGAAAGCCGGTCTCGAATACTTCTATACCCTGATCGACGACGCGGTCGCGCGCGTGATCCGCTCCGAAGGCGGCTTCGTCTGGGCGCTCAAGAACTACGACGGTGATG
This sequence comes from Eubacteriales bacterium, assembly GCA_030533125.1. Lineage (GTDB taxonomy): Bacteria > Bacillota > Clostridia > Lachnospirales > Lachnospiraceae > CAG-791. The sequence continues at coordinate 2,872 of JAUNJS010000218.1, forward strand.
TCATGAGCGACATGATGGCGACAAGCTTCGGCTCCCTCGCCATGATGACCTCTGTGCTGGTCAGCCCGGACGGTATCTACGAATACGAGGCAGCGCACGGCACCGTCCAGCGCCACTATTACAAACATCTGCGCGGGGAGAAGACCTCCACGAACTCCGTCGCCACGATCTTTGCGTGGAGCGGAGCCCTGCGCAAGCGCGGCGAACTCGATGAGACGCCGGAGCTCTGCCGTTTCGCGGACTGTCTCGAGGAGGCTGCGATCGAAACCATCGAGAGCGGACAGATGACCGGCGATCTCGCCCTGATCACGACCCTTGAAAATGTCGAGACACTGGATACGGAATCCTTTATCCTCGCGGTGCGCGACAGACTTGTCAGGAAGCTGGAGGCATAAAGAATCAGAATAACGCTTTTTCCGGTTCCGGCCCGGCGCGCTCTCTGTGCGGTTTCCGGTGCCTGTCACAAAACATAGAAAACAAAACGTAAACAAAATATAAAGAACGGTTCCTCCTGCTCCGCGTCTGACGCCTGTCAGTTCCGGATCAGAAGGAGCCGTTCTTTTGATTTATAATCGCGCAGATTCTCGGATTTATAAGTATTCCCTGTTCGGTGCGCGGGATGTACAAAGAGAGGCGGTTGTGAACGTATCCTGATTACTTTGCCAACAGCCGGACTCCCTGTCCGGTGAGGGAGATGCACAAGCCGCAGCGATCCCAGGCCGTCCCCGATTACTCAGACTCCGCCTGTTCGCTCAGGCGTTCCCACTGTTCGTATAATTCCGCGAGCTTTTCGTCCGTCTGCGCGCGTTTTTCCGACAGGAGCCGGAGCTTATCCGGATCTGTGCTGTTCTCCGGGAGGGAGATCTGTCCGTCAAGGTCCGCGCCTTCTTCTTCGAGCCGGGCGATTTCCGTCTCACATTTTTTCAGGTCGTTCGCGATTTTCCGCCGTCTGGCCTGCTCCTCCTTGCGCGCCTTCCAGTCGTCCGCGCCTTCGATCCTTGTTTCTGCTAAGGCAGGGGCAGTTCCTGTGCGCCGGCCTGACGGCGGTTCCGCAGCCGCCGTGTTTTTCGTTTCCTGCCGGCCCTTCAGAGAATCCGCTGTGTTCCCGGCAGCAGAGGCGCGGCCCGCCCGGCGGCCGTCCTCCGCCTGTTCCAGCTTCTGGTTTTCGAGCAGTTTTTCCCCGATCTGCGCGGATTTTTCCACGTAGAAATCGTAATTCCCGATATATTTATCCGGCACTTCCTCGCTGTTGTTTCCCGGGTAGTTGAGCAGGACGCGGTGGGTGAGTTCCAGGATGCGGCTTGCTGTGCGGTTGATGAAATACCGGTCGTGGGAGACATACAAAACGGTGCCGTCGTAGGCGTTCAAGGCGTTTTCAAGGACTTCCCGGGAGACGATGTCCAGATGGTTCGTCGGCTCATCCAGAATAAGGAGGTTCGCCTCGGAAAGCATGAGCTTCGCCAGGGAGACGCGGCCTTTTTCGCCGCCGGAGAGTTCCCCGATCAGCTTGAAGACATCGTCGCCCGTAAAAAGGAAGGAGGCGAGAAGGCTCCGCACCTCGGTGTTGGTCATGGAAGGAAACGCGTAGGCGATCTCTTCAAAGACGGTGTTGCTGTCATCGAGGACGTGGTGTTCCTGGTCGTAGTAACCGATGTGGACATTTGTCCCGAGGCGGATATGTCCGGCATCCTGCCCGAGAAGGCCGTTCAGGATGCGGAGGATGGTAGTCTTGCCGGTTCCGTTGTCGCCGATCATCGCGACGTGTTCTCCGCGCCGGAGATGGAAGCTGATGCCGGAAAACAGGGGCTGTCCGTCGAAAGATTTCCCGAGATTTTCGACAGTCAGGACCTCGCGCCCGCTCCGGATGCAGGGGGTGAGCTTCAGGTTCATATCGTCGCGGATCGTGAAGGGCTTTTCGATGACTTCCATTTTCCGGAGCATCTTCTCACGGCTCTCGGCGCGCTTGATGGACTTTTCGCGGTTGAACTGTTTCAGCTTCGCGATCACCTCTTCCTGGTGACGGATCTGGGCCTGATTATTGAGCCACGCGCGGCGCTGCTGGTCGCGGAGGGCTTTCTTTTTTTCTGCGTAAACGGAATAATTGCCGGTGAAGAAAGTCGCCGCCGCGTTTTCGATTTCAATGACTTTTGTCACGGTGCGATCCAGGAAATAGCGGTCATGGGAGACGATCAGGACGGTTCCGCGGTAGTTTGCCAGATAATTCTCCAGCCACCGGATGCTGCCGAGGTCGAGGTGGTTCGTCGGCTCGTCGAGCATGATGACGTCCGGCGTCTCCAGGAGAAGGCGCGCAAGCGCGACTCTTGTCTTCTGGCCCCCGGAGAGCGTGGAGATCTGTTTTTCGAATTCTTCATCGGAAAAACCGAGGCCGCGCAGGACGCCGACGATTTCGCCCTTGTAGGCGTAGCCGTTCATCCTCTCGAAGCGGTGCAGGAGATTTGTGTAGGATTCAATCAGCTCGTTGAGGGCGTTCCCCTTGACCGACTCCATTTCCTGTTCGTACCGGGAGAGCAGTTCCTCCATCTCGATGATCTCGCGTTTGGCCTCCAGTGCCTCCGCGTAGATTGTATTGGACGCGTCGAGGCCCTGGTCCTGTGCCAGATAGCCGAGCTTCGCGCCTCCGGAAAGCGTGACGCTGCCGCTGTCAGCCTCCATTTCCCCTGCCATAATGCGCAGAAGCGTGGTCTTGCCTGCGCCGTTGGCCCCGACAATTGCCGCCCTGTCCCCTTTTTCCAGGTGGAAGGTGATATCTTTTAAAACTGATTTTTCTATAAATTCTTTTGAAATATGATGACACGCGATGATCATGAAATTACTGTCTCCGTATTGAGGTTCCCCGGCGGGTTTCCGCACAGGCGCAGTGCTTTTGTAGT
>JAUNJS010000219.1:0-1268 GCA_030533125.1 Eubacteriales bacterium
CTCTTCTATTTGATCTTCAGCTGCCGGTAGATGTCCCGGCGGGAAAGGCCGCGGTCCGCGGCGACGCGGCGCATGGCGTCTTTCTGGGAGAGACCCTGGTCGAGATACTCCCGCATGTGCTCTTCGAGGGGGATGTCCCCGCAGGCGGCGCGGGCGCGCTCCTCGTTTTCGGCGGGGTCGGCACCCGCCAGGACGAGGACATATTCCCCGCGGGGTTCATTTTCCGCATAATACCGGACGGCGTCTTCGAGCGTAAAAGGCACGGCTTCCTCAAAGCGCTTGGTCAGCTCGCGGCAGAGTGTGATCCGGCGGCTGCCGCCGACGGTATCCGCCAGATCGGCGAGGGTGGCCCGCAGATGGTGGGGCGATTCATACAGGAGGATGGTACGTTCCTCGGTGCGCAGCTGGTCAAGAATCCTTCTGCGCTCTTTTTTTTCGGTTTTTTCAGGGGGGAGGAAGCCCTCGAAGCAGAATCGCCGGGCGCTCATGCCGGACATGGTCAGGGCCGTGATGAGGGCGCAGGCGCCCGGGAGGGATGTGACACGGATCCCTTCCCCGATACAGAGGGCCGCGAGGACCTCGCCGGGATCGGAGATCGCAGGCGTGCCGGCATCGGTGACGACCGCGATGTTCTCCCCGCGGCGGAGGCGGTCCAGAAGCTCCTGCGCCCTGCTGTATTTGTTGTGCTCATGATAGCTGGTCATGGGCTTTTTTATTTCAAAATGATTCAGCAGGCGGAGGGTGTTCCGGGTATCTTCCGCGGCGATCAGGTCGACCTCGCGGAGGGTGTCAAGGACGCGCTGTGTGATATCCCCCAGATTCCCGATGGGTGTGGCGCACAGGTACAGAGTTCCGGCCATGGTTGTTCTCCTCCCGGGCGCGGTTTTCCTGCGCCGGGTCAGTCGTAGTAGATTTTCATCAGTTCCGGGGTGTAGGTGCCGTCTTTTTCATAGACAATGAGCGGCGGTTCGACGCGGAGTTCGGGGGCGCCGCCGCGGACGCAGTCGAGGAGGACCATGTTCGGCGCCTGATCCGCGTGCGGATAAACGAGGCGCATGCGCTTGGGCTCCAGGCGGCCGGCGCAGAGCTTCGAGATAATCTCGGCGAGCCGCAGGGGGCGGTGAACCAGGTAGAGATGGCCGCCGGGCCTCAGCAGCCGCGCGGAGACGCGGACGACATCGTCAAAGGTGCAGAGCAGCTCGTGGCGCGCGATGGCGCGCGGGTCGAGGCCAGAGATCCCCGCGACGCCTGTACCGGCGGCCTCCCCG
>JAUNJS010000219.1:1368-5754 GCA_030533125.1 Eubacteriales bacterium
ATTTTCCCGGTTCCGGCCGGGCGGTACGGCGGATTGCAGGTAATGAAATCAAAAGAAGCAGATGCAAAGATGCGGTCTGCTTCTCTCAGATCTCCCTGTACGATGGAAATGCGGTCCTCGAGGCCGTTCAGGGCGACGCTGCGGGCGGCGAGATCCGCGCTGGCGGGCTGGATCTCGAGGCCGGTCAGGCGGGCACAGTCTGTTCTGTCCGACAGCAGGATCGGGATGATCCCGTTACCGGTGCCCAGGTCAAGCCCGCGGCGCGCCTTTCTGACCTGCACATAGGCGGAAAGAAGGACGGCGTCCATGCCGAAACAGAAAAGGGAGGGATTCTGCAGGATGCGCAGGCCGGCCCGCTGGAGATCGTCTTCCCGCTCCCCCGGACGCAGCAGGTCCGCCGGGCCGGACGCGGTCTCATGCGTCCGCATCCGGATCCTTCTCATTTCTGCCCGAATCTTCTCTCTGGCGGCGGCGTTCAAAGCGGCGGTCCCTGCGGGATCTGGAATAATCCTTCCTGTTCGGGTCTTTTCCCGCGTTTTCCGCGTCACGTTCCGCGCCGTTCTGCGCAGTCTGCGCTGCCGGCATCTCCGCCCCGGAGGTCTGCGCCGGCTGTCCGCCCTGCTTTCTGTCCGGATGTTCTCCCTTCCCGCGGGGGCCGCCCTGCGCGCTGCCGCCGGCGTCCGCATTCCCCGCGTGTCCCGCGTCCGCATATCTGTTCTCGTGGTTTCTGCTGTTCCTGCCCGCGTCCCGGCCCGCGTTTCTTTTCGGATCTCTTCCGCCGTCCCGGCCGGATTCTTTTTCCGCGTCCCGCTTCAGATCAGCGGAAGTCTCTTTGGAGGTATTCCTGGAAGCTTTTTTCTCTGTCTCCTTTCCCCGTTCTTTCCCGCCTTCTTTGGACGAATCCCTTCCGGCATCCTTTCCCGCGTTTTTCGGGACACTCTGCGTGTTTTTCGGCATAGTGGGACGGGTTGTACCCCGCTTCCTGCGGCGCAGAATCGTGAGGTCGCTGACAGGATACTCGTGAAGTTCCTTTTCATCATCGATTTCCACAATGATGCGGGCGGTCTGCCGCAGGATGTTGACGCTCTCGACCAGACCGTTCAGACCGTCCGCGGACTCCACCTCGTCTCCCGCGTGGGGAAGCGTCCGGTTGAGCTCCTCATAGATCTCCGCTTCGTTTTTCAGGCAGCACATGAGCCTCCCGCAGACGCCGGAAATCTTGCCGGGATTGAGGGACAGATTCTGCTCCTTGGCCATTTTAATTGAAACAGGGACGAAATCCGAGAGCCATGTATGGCAGCACAGGGGCCTGCCGCAGCCGCCGTATCCGCCGAGGATCTTTGTCTCGTCGCGGACGCCGACCTGCCGCAGCTCGATCCGGGTGCGGAACACGCTGGCGAGGTCCTTGACAAGTTCACGGAAATCTATGCGGCCGTCCGCAGTGAAATAAAACAGGATCTTACTGTTGTCAAATGTATATTCCGCGTCGATGAGCTTCATCTCGAGGCCGCGGCGCTGGATGCGGTCGCGGCAGATGCGGAATGCTTCCCGCTCCCGCTCCCGGTTGCTCTGTTCACGCTCGTCGTCTTCCGCCGTACTGATCCGGATGACTGCCTTGAGGGGCTGCTGGATATTGGCTTCATCCACTTCCATCGGCGCGCCGACGACGAAGCCGTACTCCAATCCTCTGGCTGTCTCCACGATCACATGCATTCCGCGGGACAGTTCAAAACTCCCCGGGTCAAAATAATATATTTTTCCTGCCGTCCTGAAACGGACTCCGACGACTTTTACTTTGCCGGATTCGGTTATTTCCATAAAATTACACCTCAGTCAATGGGATTGTTTCGTTCCGGTACGCCGCGCGGATCTCGAGAAGCATCATCTGGAGCGTGAGTTCCGCGTTTACATTTGAAAACAGGCGGCGCCTGGCCCGGAAGACAGCTTCGGCGGCGGCCTGCAGGCCGCGCCAGGAGGTCTTTTTCGCAGCTTCTATAATATACTGTACTTCATCGGTAAAAATCAAGTGATCCGTGTCGTGGGTGCCGCGGCACACCATGAGGTCGCGGTTCCAGCTCAGGACAAAGTCGATGAAGTCCTGTGTCTCTTCCTCCGCGGCGGTTTCATGCGCGAAGGCCGCGAGTTCGGCGGCATCCTGGCGGGTTATATCGCGCAGAAGCGCGATCGTCTTTTCCCGCAGGACAGCGAATTTTTCATTTTCCAGAAGGAGGGCGGCGCGGCCGATGCTGCCACCGGAAAAACGTGCGCAGAGGCGGGCTTTCGTTTCGTCGGCGCCGAACCGTTCGCGCAGGCAGGCCTCGACGGCAGGTTCCGCGACGGGGCGCAGGGGCAGAGTCACACAGCGGCTCATGATGGTGGGAAGAAAGTTCGTCGTCCCGTCCGCCAGGAGCAGAAGGACCGCATACGCAGGGGGTTCCTCCAGGGTCTTGAGCAGCGCGTTCTGCGCCTGGACCGTCATCTTTTCCGCACCCGGAATAATGTAGACTTTATGGGAGGCCCGGTACGGCCTGACCTGCACATCCGCGCGCATTTTCCGGATGTCTCCGACACCGATGGAACTCTCCTTTTCCGGCTCCAGGGTGATAATGTCGGGATTGCTGCCCGAGGCCGCCTGCACGCAGGAGAGGCACCGCCCGCAGGGCTCCGGCGCATCCCCCGCCTTCTCCTGCGGGTTCTCGCACAAAAGGGCAGCCGAAAAACTCCGGGCGATCATATGCCGCCCGGAGCCCTTTGCTCCGTTCAGGATATATGCGTGGGACGCGCCGCCGGTCCGCAGCGCGTTCTGCAGGTGCGAGACGATCATGTCCTGCCCGATGATTTCCGAAAATCTGTTCATGGCCTATAGTATAACGCAGGGGCGGCGGATGCGCAAATGCGGGTTCGTCCCTCGAACTACAGCACCCACCCCCGCAAACCCGTATTGTGCAAAGCACATATTGTGCTTGCACAGGCACATAGATTCGGGTATGATAGAACTGTGACAGAAGCAGCACGAAATGCGCAGGACAATGCAGTTCTTCTATGACAGATCCTGCGGGCAGGCACCCGGAAGGAGGCGGACAGCAATGGCAAAAGTGACAATTAAAATGATCGCGGAAAAAGCCGGCGTATCCCGGGGCACGGTCGACCGCGTCCTGAACAACCGCTCCTATGTAAAGGCGGACGTGAAGGAGCGGATCCTGCGGATTGCGAAGGAAATGGGGTACGTATCACAGCGGGAAATCCATCTGCGGGAGCGGGAGGAAGAGAATAAACCGCTGCGGCTCGGCGTGCTCCTGCCGAGCTTCGGCTTCGGACCGCAGTTCCATGAAGGTGTAGGGGCAGGCATCCGGGAGGCGCAGACCGAGCTGCAGAACGCGAACGTGGAGATCCTCGTAAAAATGTGCCGGACAGACCTGCCGGAGGAGGCGGCCGGCCTTCTGACAGAGCTCCGGGAAGCCGGAATCCAGGGCCTGTCTGTGTGTCTGCCGCAGGATCCTTCCATCGAAAAAGCACTGCGGGAGATGAAGGAAGATAATATCCCGATCGTGACTTTCAATTCCGACCTGCCCGATTCCGGGAGGATCCTGTTTGTGGGGCAGGACATTCTAAAGTCCGGGAGACTGGCCGCACAAATGATGAGCAGATGCATCCGGCCGGGGGAACAGGTGCTCGCCGCTGTCGGCAATATGAAGTTCGACGGGCACAGGCAGCGCTTCCTGGGCTTTTCCGAGCGCATGGCCGAGCTGGGGTTTCCCTCCGAAGATCTCTTCACTGTAGAAACATTTAATGATTACAGAACGACGCTCAGTGTCATCGGGGAAGCTCTTGAAAACCATCCGGCGCTCGGCGGCATCTACATGGCCAATCTGAGCGTGACGGCCTGCGCGGAGGCCGTGCGCGCTTCCGGCATGGAAAAAAAGATCCATGTGATCTGTCATGACATCAACGACGGAATCCGCCTGCTGCTGAAAGAAGGCCGGGTGGATTTCACGATCCCGCAGGACTTTGTCAGGCAGGGGCGCGAACCTCTGATCTGGCTCACCAGTTACGTGCGGGAAAAAGAACTGCCGGACGCAGGGATGTTTAACGACCTGCAGATCCTCTGTTCGGAAAACATTTAACCGGTAAGGAACGTTACTTGTTCACGCCCCAATGTCAGTAAGTTAATATCTACAGGTTAGATTCTGAATAGGGTCTACATTATTTAAGGCAGATGTTAAATCTGTCTATTTGTTATGCACTGATATTTTGAATGTCTGTTATATCAATCGTAAGTCCTTCACAAAAGAATTTATTCGGATGAACCCCAGGTTGCGGAAACACCATTCCCCACTTGATCCAATGACTCTGTCTGACCTAACTTACTGACATTGCAGTCTGAAC
>JAUNJS010000602.1 GCA_030533125.1 Eubacteriales bacterium
TGGTCAACTGCTGCATTGTGGGGTTCGGAACTCCGAAACGGCCACAAGCTCCGCGGATCGGTTTCCTGTGAAGAAATAACAGCCTCATCTCAGGAATCAAACTCTTCCGGAACGGATAGAAGCTCCGCGGACCGATTTCCTCTCCCGTCAGCCCGTATAGACGATCTCACCGCCCGCGATGGTATAGCGGATGACGCCGGGGAGGGTCTCTCCGAGGAACGGAGAGTTGGAAGAGCGGGAGGCGAAGGGCTTTTCCACCGTCCAGGAAGCGCCGGGGTCAAAGAGGACGAGGTCGGCGGGGGCGCCTTCAGCGACGCGCCCGGCGGGGAGATGGTAGAAGTCCGCGGGGTTGCAGGTCAGGCAGGCGAGGAACTGCCGCATGGTCAAAAAGCCCGGCTCCACCAGTCTGCTGAGGCCCAGGGAAAATGCGGTTTCGAGCCCGATCATGCCGCTGGGGGCAATCGTAAATTCTTTGGCTTTTTCCTCATCGGCGTGGGGCGCGTGATCGGTGGCTATGAGGTCGATGGTGCCGTCCATGAGACCTTCGATGATGGCTCTGCGGTCCTCTTCCGTACGCAGCGGAGGGTTGACTTTGGCGAGTGTCCCGCAGCGAAGGATGGCGTCTTCCGTGAGTGAGAAGTGGTGGGGCGTGGCCTCAGCGTGGATGCGGGGATTCTCCCGGCGGGCTCTGCGGACAAGTTCTACGCCTTCCGCGGTACTGATATGCTGTATGCACAGGGGGGCGCCTGTCCGGACGGCGATCTCCAGGTCGCGACGGATCAGGGAGATTTCCGCCTCGCGGGGCGAACCGGCGAGGCCGAGGGCCTGTGAAGCGCGGCCTCCGCCGTGGATCCCGTTTTGGGCGATCAGGGTTTTGTCCTCTTCGTGGAGGCTTACAGGGAGGTCGAGCCGCACCGCTTCGCGCAGGGCTTTTTCCAGGACGGCGGGATCCATGACGGGGACGCCGTCATCCGTAAAGCCGATGGCGCCGGCCTCCGCCAGGCTGTCGAAATCCACTGTTTCCTTTCCGCGCATGCTGCGGGTCACGTTCGCGCAGCTGTAGAGGTGGATTTTTTCTTTCCGCGCCCGCGCGAGGAGATCGGAGAGGACCTCCGGGCAGTCTACGGGGGGATTTGTGTTTGCCATCAGGATGATGGAGGTATAGCCTCCCCGGGCGGCCGCGAGGGCGCCGGTATGCAAATCTTCCTTATAAGTATAGCCGGGGTCGCGGAAATGTGCGTGCGTGTCTACAAGTCCGGGGGCTGCGCACAGCCCTGTCCCGTCGATGACGCGGACGGATCCGGAAGCCGCCGAAGTGCCCGTCGCAGCCGTGCCCGCAGATGCGCGCACAGCCTGCTGCCCTGATTCGCGCAGAGCTGCCGCAGCCGTGCCCGCGGCCTGCTGCCCCGATTCGCGCAGAGCCGCCGCAGCTTTATCCGCAGCCTGCTGCCCCGATTCGCACAGAGCCGCCGCAGCCGCCCCGTGCGCATCCTCGGGGGAAATTTTTTCTTCAATCCGCGCAAAACGTCCTTCCTGCATCAGGATGTCCGTTTTTCCTTCTCTTCCGGAGGCGGGGTCGTACAGATAAACATTTTTGATCAGCAGCATAGCGGTTCTCCTTTGTTTGAGAAATATGGCCGGTTAAATAAATACGGCGCATTCTTTGAAAATAGATGCCGGACATATCATCTGCCGTTTTTTAAAAAACCAGAGTGGAAAACATTGGCGGGTTTTTGAAAAACAGAGCGGAAAACGTTCGTGTCCAAAAAATGTTGACTGCGGCACTACTGCAGCGTTTTTTGAAAAATCAGGGTGGAAAACATTCGTGTCCAAAAAATGTTGACTGCGGCACT
>JAUNJS010000220.1 GCA_030533125.1 Eubacteriales bacterium
TAGTAATTCCGTCTCATCGTCTCTGAGTTTTCGTACTATCATCAATACCTCTTAATCAGATGCTAAAATCCCGTAAACATAATAGTCACACCAGGTATTGACCATTTTCCCCTGCCTGATCAGCCCCTCTCTGGTATACCCACACTTCTCCAGTATTCTACAGGATGCGGTGTTTCTCACATCAACCCTCGTCCACAGCCTTTTCAGTTCTGTATTCTCAAAACAGAACCTTGTCATCGCAGACAGGCTTTCCGTTCCATAGCCTTGTCCGTGAACAGCCTTCGCGAATCTGACCGCGACCTGCGCCATCCTGTCGTTTTCGATCAGATATACCCAGAGATCACCGACGACCTTTCCGCTATCCTTTTCAACAATTCCAAGGTGAAAGCTTTTGGTCGGCTTCTCTTTTTTCTCGACCAGCAGCTCCGGATTCTTTTCGGCCTTACCCGGTCCTTTGCCCCAGTAAGTATAAATCGATTTGTCCGGCATCCATTCTTTTAATGCCGGAATGTCTGAAGAAGTCATCGGTCTGATGATCAGCCGCTCCGTTTCGATGACCGGCTTGTTGTAGATATAATCCGCGAGTGCCATGTGTGCCTCCATCAGGTCGAAATCAGTTCTGAATCAGTTCTTCCTCTCAGATCATTCTAGAAAGTATCCACGGATACTTAAAGCCCTTTTTCGGAGCGCTCTAGGCGATAATGCGACGCAGTTTCGTCACTCACCGCAGCAAGGCAGCACCTTCTCCTCAATAAATTCCACCCTGTCAAAAATCCTCGGCTTAAAAGTGCCTGTCACCCCGACAGATATGCCCTCTTCTTTGTTGACGTAGATCACATTTCCGCCGTCGCCGATCGCGGCAAAAACCTGCCTGTCTTCGAACGGTTTATACCAGAGATAGCCGTAGCTCATGAACCCAAACCGTTCACCCAGCTTCAGATGCGGCGTAGTCATCTCGCGCAGATATCCTTCGGAAATAACCCTTTTCCAGCTGCGTTTTTCCGCAGTCAGTGACCCGCTGTCATCTGACACCTTCCCGTCATTTAACACCATCTCTCCGACTTTCGCGAGATCCCGCGCCGACATACACAGTCCCCAGCCGGCTGTAACCGTACCTCCGGGGTCGGAGTACCATTCATTCTTTCTCGGTCTTTTGTTCATGAGATAGTCGAACTGATCCTCTTTAGAGCTGTCACCGTGTATCACATGTACAGGAATCCCCAGCGGAGCAAACAAATAATCATTTGCAAAATCGATGCATTTTTCTCCCGACACGTTTTCTATGATCCCCGACAGGATCTGGATTCCAAGCGTGGAATACTTGAATTCTCCGGTGATCCCGGCACGTCCGCCTAACAGATTAAGCGCTGCCACGGTCCAGTCATCCGAAGTGCATACTTTCGTCCACGGTTCAGAGCGGTACTTATAGGGAGCAGTCATCGTGAGAAGATGCCGCAGAGTAACATCGTAAATGGTCTTCTCCCCCCGCTTGACAGAATACGAAGGGAAGAAATCAAGTACCTTCTGATCCATGCCTTTGATATATCCCTTGTCGATCGCAATGCCGGTCAGTATAGCCATGATGCCTTTCGTTACGGACATCACATTAACAGCATCCGAGGTAGTAAACCCTCGCCAGCAGTCTTCATAGACTGTCCTTCCGTCCTTAATGGCGTAGATCTGGCAGATATTACTCTCGTTGCCTTTATTGTCTGAAATGTATTTGTGCAGCTCTTCTTTGTTCACTGATTTGCCTCCTGATGATTAAAATCTTGTTGTCTAAGAAAAGGCTAATATCATTTAAAATTATTTTCAAGTAATCTTTGGAAAGTATAACCTCAAAAACAAAGAAACGCCTCTGAGCAGATGTTGTTCAGAGGCGTTGTAATATCAGAGATCTATTCAATAGTTATCGTAATTGTCACATCTTCGTTTCCAGGAAAATCTATCAATGTATCCAGAGCGGATGTATGTCACGTTTTCTATCATCAGTGATGGCGTACTGCCCGGGTTTTCCACACAAAGATTGCGTCGGGGCGGAAATTCATACAGGGTATTGGCTGTTAAAGCACGCGGCGCACAGCGGAAGGTCTCCGACCATGGCAGTGAAATCTTCTATCCGGAGATAATACAGTGAATCCGCCCCGATGGCTTTTTGTATTTCCTCTCTGGAATGCTCAGAGGCGATCAGCTGCCGGCTGTTCGGTACATCCGTTCCATAATAGCACGGATACAGGAAAGGAGGGGAGCTGATTCGCACATGTACTTCTTTTGCGCCGGCTTCCCGCAGCATTTCGACAATCTGCCTCATTGTTGTTCCTCTGACAATGGAATCATCAATGAGTACGACTCTTTTATCCTTTACAGTATGCCTGAGCACATTGAGCTTCATATGAACCGCTGATCTGCGTTCTTCGTCTGTCGGTTTGATAAAGCTTCTCCCGATGTAGCTGTTTTTATGGAATGCAAGAGCAAACGGGATGTCGGCTTCTTCCGCGTATCCTTCCGCCGCAATCAGACCGGAATCGGGAACGCCCACAACCACATCTGCCTCCACCCCTGATCCTCGCGCAAGAGCCTTCCCTGCCCTGAACCTCGCGTCATACACTTCGATTCCGTCGATCACGGAGTCGCTTCTGGCAAAATAGATGTATTCAAAAACACAGTGCGCCTGCTTCGGGCCACAGAGACTTTCATTGCTTTTGATCCCCTGTTCGGAGATCACAATGATTTCCCCCGGCTTTATATCTCTAATAAAAGCTCCGCCCACAGAGCTGACTGCCGCGCTCTCCGACGCAAGGATATAATCTTCCCCTTTTCTTCCCAATACAAGAGGCTTGATTCCATAGGGATCCCTGAAACCGACAAGTTTTCGCGGGCTCATAACGATGCAGGCGAAACCTCCCCGGATCTTTTCAGCCATATGCAGTACGGCATCCTCTATGGAATCAGTTTTGACCCTCTCGCTGATGATCTCGTATGCGAGGACCTCTGTATCGGAAGTCGTATAGTGAGCCTGTCCTCTGTACATCTGGGCTTTCTTTATTTCTTCGACATCCAGGATCTGTCCGTTGTGCACCAGGGCAAGGCATCCCTTTATGTAATTCATGGCGATCGGCTGGGCATTTTCAGCGGTACTCCCGCCCGCTGTGGAATAGCGGACATGTCCGACTCCGATATTTCCTTTCAGACCGGGCAGATCCTCCTGACCGAACACTTCATGAACGAGGCCCATCCCCTTTTTCGTCAAAATGTTGCCTTTGGAACCTCCGGTGTCGGAAACCGAGATCCCGGCGGATTCCTGTCCCCTGTGCTGCAGCGCGACAAGTCCGTTGTAAATATCAAAAGCCACCTGTCGGTCTTCAGGAGAATATATCCCGAATACGCCGCACTCTTCATGAATCTTATCCATCTCGAAATTTCTCATCACGAATACTTTTCATCCTTCCCGGATATGATCCCGAACTGCAGCCATGAAAGCCCTGTCCGGAATCTCCCCACGGAAACAAACGGCAGTTTTCCGGTCTACATTTAATCAGCCTGCGGCGCTCACAAACGATTGAAAGATCTTTCTGCTGTTTTCATCTGTCTTATATGAGAACTCCGGATGCCACTGCACCGCCCACAGGTATTTTTGGTCCGGGGCATACAGAGCCTCAATCAGCCCGTCCGGTGAAACCGCCATCACTTCCAGTCCGCGGGCAGGATCCCTGACTGCCTGATGATGATAGCTGTTGACACTGATCTTATCAGCTCCCAGATATTTACACAGAGGAGAACCTGCAGGCAGGCTGACTTCATGGGCCGGAACGTCAAAGGGCAGCTGCTGACGGTGCCTGATCTCAGACGGATGCTGCAGGGGAAGATCCTGATAGAGCGTCCCTCCCAGGGCTGCGTTTATGAACTGGATACCCCGGCAGATGCCAAGTACCGGTTTATCTGCCCGCAGTGCCATCTCCAGCACGATTTTTTCCATCACATCCCGTTTTGGGCAGCATGTAACAAGTCCTTCCAGTTTTTCTTCCCCATACAGCTGAGGATCAACATCATGTCCTCCGGTAAACAGGATGCCTCCGCACAGACTGACGAGCCCTGCCAGTTCATTTTCATCCTCTGAAAAAGGAAATATGACCGGCGTCCCTCCGGCCTGCGCAACGCCATCCATATATCCGGGCAGCATCCAGATGCTGTCTTTTTCATCATCCCACAGCGGCATGACTCCAATAATCGGCTTCATCAGTTTTATACCTCCAATGATCTCCAGCAAAAAAAACAGACAGGAGCTCCGTCAGGCGCCCTTGTCTGCATGAACACATAGTAAATGAAAAAGAAGGATTCGTCAATCAGATTTGGGTCAGGGGACGCGGGTCAGAAGATACGTCGTTACCGTACACTCCCTGCCGAAGGGCGAGTAGATGTAACATTGCCTCGCTGTGACAGCCCCCAAAGCAGATAGTCTTTGTGCTCCGGGAGTGCTATAATCTCTTTGACTGCTCTGCAGGCAGGAGCGGATTCTCTCCGACATATTCGGGAGAGTTGCTGTCAGAAAAGTATATTCCACCAGATCAGGAGTAAATCATGAATATTCGAATTTTGAAAACGATTGAAGGGGCAAAGGAAGCGGAAGGGCTTACCGTCATCATTGACGTGTTTCGGGCCTTTTCTCTGGAATGTTATCTGTTCGCAGCAGGTGCGCGGCGGATCTATCCTGTGGGAGATCCTGAGGAAGCCCGCGCACTGGCGTCCGCGCATACGGACTGCATTCTTGTCGGCGAGGAGGGGGATGTAAAGTCACCGGGATGCAGCTACGGGGACTCGCCCTGGCAGACCGGAGCGGGCGAGGTTGCCGGCAGGCATTATGACGGCAGACCGGACGTTTTTACAGCGGATAATATACTCGCCGGGCTTGCAGTCGGCCCGGAAGGTCCCTTTATCCCTCGCAGGCACAAGGGTTTTGACGGCACCCCCGGATGCGCTGCAGTGCCCGGCCTGTTTTCAGAAAAAGACTTCATTCACCTCACCGGCACCGGTTCGTCGGGAATCCTGGAAGCCGAGGCAGCCGGAGCAGACGAAATCATTGGCGCAAGTCTTGTGAATGCGGAAGCTGTGGCGAAGTATATCCTTGCCAGAAATCCTCGTTCCGTCTCACTGGTCGCCATGGGAAAGGACGGACTGGAAAACGCCAAAGAAGATTCGCTTTGCGCAAAATACATTGAATCTCTCCTGACCGGCAGCGCGATCATGGGTGAAGACGCACTGCCCAGAATTTTCCGCACAAAGATTTTCTCGTCTGACCAGATCCAGCTGATCGCGGACGCGCTGCTGACTGATGGCGGAGAAGCGTTCTTTAATCCGGATCCGGAATGGCAGGAGGTTTACCCCCGCGAAGACTTTTTCCTGTCCACCGCCTGTGACCTCTTTGATTTTGTGATCCGGATCAGCCGGGATGAAAAGGGCATTCTGTATGCAGAACCGGTTTCTCCCGCAGAGCGATCTCCAGGCTTTTTTCAGCACCCAGCCGGTACTCCCTATCCGTGACGTGCCCGTCTTTCGCGGTCACAATCCCATCCACGATTTCCGAAGGCGTTAGGCGTTCACGGTGTCGGAAGTCCGCCCATCACCTCCGGACAGATCGTGATCACTTCATTACCGGCTGCCAGCTTCAGCACCTTTTTGTTCCGGTTATTGCCACCGTTGTACTTGCAGTCCTCGCCTGTCAGGCAGGCG